>NZ_JABSUZ010000018.1:0-119620 GCF_013284345.1 Brevibacillus sp. MS2.2 | reverse complement strand
ACAAGACGATTAATTTCTTTTTCACTTATATCTCACCTCCTTTCAATAAAAACAAACTTTTCGACATGCTTTTCCAATATTATACACACTTCGCGTATAGATGGCACCCTTCTTTGTTCCTAGATTTTCCGTTCTTTACAGCCACGGACCAAAGAAGTTCTGGACAGCTTGCTCGGAGTAGCTATCTTCCCCCCGCCAATTCACGACGGCGAAAAAGTCGTTCTTCCCTCCACGCCCTGGTCGGTCCTTGCTTGGAGCCAAGATTCCAGCGGATGCAAGAATTTCCATGAACACATCCCGTTCGTTTTTGCTAGATGGAAAGACACCATGGAGGCGCTTCTCCAATTGACGGGCGGCATCAGTTGGTTCACTGCTCGCGATGATGGCTAGCACCTGACGGAGGATGGCTACATCTTCTTCCTGTACCGAAAGATTTTCTTCTTTGCTTACTAGCTCCAGATCAAGCATGACGTACAAAAGGTAATTTAGACGGATACCGCCCCACTTGATTCTTTCGAAATTCAATACATTCAAATCTTCATTCGTATACTGCTCTCGACTTGCCATATGGTAGCGGTCGCAAAGATGGCAGTCTCCGTACATAGCGAAATAGGTGCCGTTTTCTGGATTTATATATTTGCCGACGTTACTTTCGAACGAATGGGCTGTCAAAGACTGAGTCAAAGCCCAACTAGACATGGCGCTGCGCAGGTACACCTTTCGCGTCGAGAGACTGTGCAAAAATGCTGCGGCGACTTGTTCTTTCGTCACTTTTTCATGCAGAGCAATGATTTTGTCTATGCACTCCTCGTGACTGATCGTTAACGGGTCAAACATGAGTCCTTTGCTTTTGGCGTATTCAAAATCTTCTCCCGAAAAATCGTACGGAGCACTGTTCCAGCCTTTACTGCTCCAAAATGTTTTCATCAAGATTTGCTTTGCTTTTTTATCCATAAATCGATTGCTCCTTTTTACTATGATGCTTTTCCATATTTTAGCGCGGATCGGACATATGAAAAAAGAGTCCAACGTGTGAAAGATCGTTGGACTCTGATTCCATGCTATCACGTACCGCAAAACGTTTGGTAAGGACGTGCCGATTCCGCTGGTAAAGTCGTGTATTCTACCTGTTCAGGAGTGTAAGCATATGGATCAGAAAGGACTGCCAGGAGCCGTTCCATCACCGTGTAGTCGCCCTCTTTCCACGCAGCTTCCAATGCCTCTTCTACACGATGGTTGCGAGGGATGACTGCCGGATTACTCTTTTTCATTAACTGTTGTACCGCAGCGGGGTCTTCTGGCTGTCTCGTTAGTCGCGCTTTCCACTGCTCATGCCATTCCGGGAATTCGCACGTACCAAACAGCACGCTATCTTCTGGTTGATTCAGCGTAAAAGCACGGAATGTATTCGTATAGTCTGCATGATTCTCCTTCATCATGTTGAGCAGACCTTCGATCAACGCCTCGTCTTGTTCCTCTTCGTTAAACAATCCGAGCTTTGCCCGCATTCCAGTGAGCCAATTGCTATGATACAGCTTGCTGAATTCGGCAAGGGCATCTTCGGCCATTTTCACAGCCTGCGCTTCGTTGTCATGCAACAAAGGCAATAAGGTTTCCGCAAAACGGGAAAGATTCCATACGGCTATGTACGGCTGATTTCCGTAAGCATAGCGGCCCTGAACATCAATGGAGCTAAATACAGTAGCAGGATCATACGTGTCCATGAAAGCGCAAGGACCGTAATCAATGGTTTCGCCGCTGATCGCCATGTTGTCGGTGTTCATGACCCCGTGAATAAAGCCTACGAGTTGCCACTTGGCTATCAACATAGCCTGACGCTGGATGACTCCCTTCAATAGGAGGAGATAGCGGTTTTCCTCTGCATGGTTCTCTGGAAAATGTCTTTGTAACGTATAATCAGCTAACGCGCGGAGATCTTCAATGGAACAAAATCTTGCCGCGAATTGGAACGTGCCTACTCTGATATGACTGGCTGCGACACGCGTCAAAATGGCACCAGGCAGCTCGGCTTCGCGGTAAATAGACTCGCCGGTTGTCACTACCGCAAGGCTCCGAGTAGTAGGAATTCCGAGTCCATGCATGGCCTCGCTAATGATGTATTCGCGCAGCATCGGGCCAAGGGCTGCTCTACCATCGCCGCCGCGTGAATAAGGTGTTCTGCCTGAACCTTTCAGTTGGATATCAAAGCGCTCGCCTGTAGGCGTAATTTGCTCGCCAAGCAGGAGAGCACGACCGTCGCCCAGCATGGTAAAATGGCCAAATTGATGCCCCGCATATGCTTGAGCGAGAGGCATAGCGCCTTCCGGGGTTTTATTTCCTGCGAGCATGGGTATGATTTCTTCGCTTTGCAGAGCTTCGACATTCAGCCCTAGCGATTTTGCCAAACGTTCATTGAGAATGGCTAGCTTCGGTGATCGTACAGGAGGTGGATTGAGCCTAGAGAAGAATGATTTTGGCAGCGTTGTATAGCTGTTATCGAAGTTCCATCCCGGTTCGATTGTTGCTTTTTTGTCTGTCATTGTATCTCCTTTTATCGATTGGCTTTTGCCAATTTATTATACCCTTTTCATGCAAAATAGGAGCACATTGGTCACACAAAAAACAAAAAACGCCGGATTTCCATTCGACGTTTTAATTCGGTGCCAGCAACATGATGGTCACTACCATCATGAGGACCATTGTGATAAAAACCAAGCTTGTAGAGACTAGGTAGATACCAGAAACGGGCGAGCGGAACGTTTCATTATTGATTCCTTTTCATTTACTATACACCATCGGTCTTGGATGATAAATCAGAAATTTCTATAAATAACTTCACTAAAAAGAGTCTGCTGTAATGACCAGCAGACTCTTCCTCATGTTTGCAATGACTGGCTTGTCTTATTCGAATTTTGTGACAACAAATGTTCCAGTAAGCGTATTTTGTGTCATCCCTTCGAAAATGTCATTCACTTCTGAAAGAGACACTTCGCGATTCACCATTTTGCTAGGAGCCAGTTTTCCTTGCAACACAAAAGAAAGCAAAGAAGAGTAACCATGAACCGGCATGCCAAAGGTAGAAAGGAAGCGAATCTCTTTCTTGACCATATCCGTTACTGGGATCGTAACATTTCCACCATCATGTGTAACAATCCCCCCTTGCAAGTGGCGGCCGTCTTTTTTGAGACTGAGGATTGAGTTGACGCATGTCTCGGAATGCCCCAGTGCATCTACTGACACGTCCGCTCCACCCTTCGTGAGTTCCATGATGGCTTCAACGGGGTTCGTTTTACGGCTGTTAATGGTATAAGCTGCCCCCATCTGCTTGGCTAACACTAAATTCGTATCATGAATGTCCACACCGATCACGTTTGCCCCCATAGCCGAGGCAATGTTAATTGCAGAAAGCCCAAGGCCACCACATCCGTAAATGACAACCCATTCTCCAGGCATAACTTGAGCCCGATCGACTAGTCCATGGAATGCGGTCATGAAGCGGCAACCCAAGGCCGAAGCATCAAGGAAACCAATTTCTTCTGGCAAATGGATAACATTTCGATCTGCTTTTGGAACCGCGACGTATTCTGCATAGCCGCCATCATAAGACATTCCGGGGAATGACCGAGAGTCACACAGGTTTGACTTCCCACTGAGACAATAAGGGCACGTTCCATCACTTCCGATAAATGGAACAACTACCCGATCTCCCTTTTTAAAATGGGTCACTTCCCTTCCCACTTCTTCCACGATACCGCAGAATTCATGACCCAAAATACGGTTCGCTGGTTGTCCATGCAGCCAAAAATGCCAGTCACTCCGACATACTCCGTTTGCCATGACGTTAATGAGAATCCCGTCTTTATCAGGTGTGGGATCTTGAACATTTTTCACTTCACATTTCTGCTTATCTACGAGTACGAGTGCCTTCATTCTGTTTACCCCCTGGTATGATTTTGATTCATTTAATCGAGGCTGATTAAGACACTTTTCGTTTTGGTGTAAGCTTCTATACCTTGATAACCCATTTCTGATCCAATCCCGCTTTGCTTATGTCCTCCGAAGGGAAGAGCGTTATCCGACTTCAGGTACGTATTTACCCAGACAGTCCCTGCTTCTAACGCATTGCTGACCTTATGCGCGGTCGTCAAATTTTGCGTCCATATACCTGCAGCCAATCCGTATTCGGTTTCGTTCGCTCTTTCAATGACTTCCTCTATCTGTTCAAAAGGCATGACGCACAAGACCGGGCCGAATATCTCCTCTTTTACAGCCGTACAATTTTCTTCGAGATCAGTAAGGATGGTAGGCTCCAAATAGTTTCCGACCGCCAGCTCGCCTTCTTGTAGAATGTTTCCGCCTGTTAAAACGGTAGCTCCTTCTTTTTTGGCGATTTCAATATAATTTTTCACAGTTTGCAAGTGCTCTTTGGAAATCAGTGGCCCCATCTGTGTAGCTGGGTCTAGAGGGTTCCCAACTTTCATTTTTTGTGCCATTTCAACCAATTTAGCTGTGACCTGTTGAAAGACTGGCTTTTCAACATAGAGACGAGTCCCTGCCACACAGATTTGCCCCTGGTTCGTAAACATCCCAAGAAACGCACCTTGTATCGCTTTATCCAGGTCAGCATCCGCAAAAATAATGTTTGGTGATTTTCCCCCTAATTCCAAAGTGATTTTTTTCAAGGTGTCAGCGGATTTTCTCATGATTCCTTTGCCCACTTCCGTCGACCCTGTGAAACCGATTTTGTCAATATCAGGGTGATTCGCGATCGCTTCCCCGATTTTACGGCCAGAACCTGTTACAATGTTCACCACACCCGCGGGGAAACCTGCTTCCATAATCAGCTCACCAAGCAGCAAGGTCGTCAAGGATGTTTGCTGGGAAGGCTTCAAAATCACGGTATTCCCTGCAGCGAGCGGAGCGGCTAACTTCCAGACTGTCCCCAGCAAAGGATAGTTCCATGGCGTAATTTGTCCGCAAACACCTAATGGCACTCTAATTGTATAGGCATGAAAATTTCCGCCTGATGTAAGGGGTATCGTTTGTCCCGTTAATTTGGTCGCCCAGCCTGCATAATAGCGCAAGTGAGCCACGGCGCTTGGGACGAATGCATGACGAGTAAGCGTAATCGTGTTACCGCCATCCAGCGTTTCGAGATAGGCAAATTCTTCAGCACGTTGTTCCAGCAAATCTGCAAGCTTATGGAGGAGTAGTGTTCGTTCTACAGGGGATGTTTTTGACCATGGCCCGTTACATGCTGTTCTTGCTGCACGCACTGCCCGATCTACATCTGCCTCGTCTCCTTCATAGATTTTGGCGATCACCTCACCATTTGCTGGATTGATAGATTCATAGATTTTACCGGAGAGAGAAGGAACCCATTCGCCGTTGATCAGCATTTGTTTGGTGTCAAAAAGGAAAGTAGCCACGTTTTCCTGCGGTACAGCTCGTACTTTGGACATGCTATTCATCTCCTTTTGTTTGGAATGTTGCGTCTTTTTATGAAATGGTTTCTTTAGCCGACATAGGGGTTAAGGAGAAGCCCTCATAGCCTTTGGCTGCGACCTCGTCGCATATTTTGCGGTAGGCTCCAACACCGCCTACATAGATGAGGAATCCACGTGGTTTACCCTCAATATTTGCACCTGTATACCATGAATCTGTTTTCGTGTAGAGTGTCGCATCGGCCACTTCTCTGCAATGCGCGCTCCAAGCCTCCTCTGCCTCGGCTTTCGCCTCTATGGTTGTAATCCCATGCTCGCGCAAATATTCCAGGCAATCGCCAATCCATTCCACATGCTGCTCAATGGAAACAGGAACGTTTGACAGAGAGGAGGGACTCTCGGGACCCGTAATCATAAACATGTTCGGGAAACCAGCGTTTGCGATGCCTAGGTACGTTCTGGTTTGGGGACCTCCAGCCCATTTTTCCTTCAGGGAGATTCCGTCTTTTCCACGAATATCGATCTTGAATAACGGCCCTGTCATCGCATCGTAACCGGTTGCAAAAACGAGGATATCCAGTGCATACTCCTCTTCCGTCGTTTTGATTCCCTTGGGTGTTATCTCTGTAATTGGAGTACTCTTTACATCAACTAATGTGACATTGTCGCGGTTATAGGTCTCATAATAATTGGTGTCCAGAACAGGCCTTTTCGCAGCGAAATAATAAGTTGGTTTCAAAAGCTCCGCTGTTTTGGGGTCTTTTACGGTCTCACCGATCTTGCTGCGAATGAATTCGGCGACCGTTTCATTAGCTGTCGGGTTAATGATCAAGTCATTGTAAGTTGTACCTAACCCAAATCCTCCCCGATCCCAAACCTTTTGGTATTCCCGCTGGCGTTCTTCTGGAGAATCTGCCAGCGCGGATCGATCATGGATCAATTTGTGCAGATAGCCGGTCGCAGATTCACGCGTTTGCCGCTTAATCTCGCTATAGTTTGCTTTCGTTTGGCGGATGAACTCAGGATCATAGGCGTGGTTTCTCGCTGGCGTACAATACCCAGGTGTCCGCTGAAAGACGAAAAGATGACCTGCTTCTTCTGCAATGACCGGGATGGACTGGATACCACTCGAACCTGTACCGATCACTCCGACGCGCTTTTCTTTGAATTCTACCTTTTCAAGTGGCCAGTGTCCGGTATGGTACCAATCGCCTTCAAAGCTATCCAATCCCTTAAATTTGGGGATATTGGAGGACGAGAGATTACCGACGCCCGTAATAAAGTACGTCGCCGTTATATGCGTGCCGTCTTCCGTCTGGAGTCGCCACCTGTTATTCACCTCATCGTAATGGGCCGCCGTCATGCGCGTATTGAACTGGATGTCACGCCGCAAATCGAACTTGTCCGCCACATAGTTGAGATAACTCAGAATTTCTGCCTGCTCCGGGTATCTGGAGGACCATGTCCATTCCTGATAGAGCTCCTCGGAGAACATGTAATTGTAAATGATGCTTTCCGAGTCGCATTTCGCTCCGGGATAACGATTTGCATACCAGACACCACCAACATCTGGAGCGGCATCGTAAGCTTGCACAGAAAATCCTGCTTCACGCAAACGATAGAGCATGTATAGCCCCGAGAATCCTGCGCCGATGATCACCGCGTCGAAGTCGGTATTCGCATTCTTCTGGGATTTGTGCTGAGTAAATGTCATTTTTGTTCCAACCTCCTCATGTTTACTCATTCACTACTTTCACAGCCGGTACGACAAAGGTATTTTCCTGTAAAGACTCATCTGGGGTGTAGATTCTTAAGACCAAACTAAAATTCGGGGCTGTCGTTGAGGTAGGCGATGGTAGCCAGTTAGATTCTTTGCCCTCCGGTGGTGTGCTTTGAATGTAGATATCTAACGAACCATCCTCATTGTATTTCAGCCCTTCCGTGCGATCTCCAATCGAATAGCGATTCATCGGATTATCGATGAAGTGATTATCGGAATCATATATACTGAGCGACCAGAACGATTTTGTCTGTGGGATCTGATCTTTCTCAAAATGAATCACGTATTTTTTCTGACCGACCAAAGGATTCCCATCACCATCCACACGGGTTGTTGCGTATACAGCTTCTTTTGCCGTATTGGCTGCAAGTCCACGCTTGGCAATCATTGCTCTGTTTAAATAGTAGGTATCATAAATACCCACTCGTTCATTGTTTACCCGCCAATTTCCATTGTTGGGTCTTTGGAGAATACTCATGGAATTCTTTATGATCTCTTTTGCATCTTTTACCGCTTTCGTCAAGCCCTCCATAACCACTGGATCATTGTTTGCGTGAAATGTCCCTGCCTGGTAATCCAAGCCTATGAACTCAAGCTTGCTTAGAAAAGCCTCATCCTTTTGTGGCGGTGGGTTGAGCTTCATCAATTGGGCGAGTAACGGATAAAATTTTGACGGATCATCGAAGTCACCCAATTGAATTTTGGGTAGATGGATCGAACCCGGTTTCTGTTTGGCATCCAAGGGTGCTAATGTATACTCCTCCTGAATTTTATAAACATTGGGCAAATCTTTTTCGCCATTGACAGATGTTCTCCCCAGAAGCCAGAGCATATCCGTTGGCGCTCTGATGACCTCCACATCACTTGGCAGCTTTCCTTTCCACTCTGGTCCCACAATCACAACCTTTCCACCTTGATAGTCATCTAGATTGGAACCGCCGATATAATGGAAGGAGTTACTGTAGGCATCCATCATTTGCAGAGTGAAGTAACGGTCGATTTTGGGATAACGCAACACTTGTGGTCCCTTTGATAAATCAAGCCATGCACTTGAGTACAATGTGTCATTGTTTGGTGTAACAAAATCCCTGAAACTGGCATCAGCTAGCAGCTTGTCATGATGGAATGTGTTCAATGGGGTTTTTTCCGTGTATGTCTGCATGGTTCTTGCCATTTCAACCAGGGTATAGCCGTATATGTAAGCATCAACGCCTACACTGTACGCCAAATTGGTACGGAAGGGAGCTTGCACGAGTGGTACTGTATTTGGTGCGGCCGAAGCTTGTGACTGAACCATTCCTGCTTGGTATTGCCTGTTTTCTTTTGCATAAGCACTACCCGTCGCCATTGAAGTCAATACACTCAGTGCTGTAATGAACAGACCTGCCTTTTTCACAAGCACTTCCCCCTTTGCTTATTGTCTGCTTACTTTTTTCACCGTGGGAATTTCGTATTTGCCTTCCAGGACAATTGGCTTTGGCAAATACATTCTGAGCATCAAGTTAAAGTCTCCTTCTGGCGTCGGCAGCCAGTTCGATTCTTTTCCTGCTGGCGGTTCTTTCTGGAGGTAGATATCAAGAGAGCCGTCTGCATTGTATTTCAGCTCCCTCGTGCGGTCGCCAAGTGCATAACGATTGATATGGTTTGGTACGAAGTAGTAATCTGCTCCATACAGGGTTAGTGACCAGAAAGCCTCGACAGGAGGAAGGTTATCTTTTGCAAAGTGAATGACATAACGATTCTCTCCGGTTAATGGGTCCCCATTGTCATCCACAGCCGTTCTTTGATATACGCTTTCACTCGGGATGTTGGCACCAAAAGCCGTACGAGCTACGACAGCTCTCTTCAAGTAATCAACTCCATAAGTTCCGTAATCGAGGTTGAGGCTCCATCCATTTTCTCCTTGTCCTTTGCCAACACTTGCCGTTGCAATGATTTCTTCCCCATCTTTTACAGCTCGTCTTAACCCCGCCAGAGTGGCTTCATCAAGCGCAGTTTCATTAAAATTACCGGTAGCTGATATACCAATGTGTTCAAATTGCTTGACGTGAGCCTCATCCACTGGAGCAGGCTGATTGGCTTTCATGGAGTTGGTCAGCATACGAAAAAACGACAGCGGGTCCTGATCGTCGAATAAAGCAGCAGGTACATTTGTGGAAGAACTGGTCTGCGCAGATTGGACAAGGGGTGTAATCGTCATCTGCTTTTGAAGTTCTGTTACATTCGGTATGTCATTCTCCCCATCTATTAAAATACGTCCACCAGCGAGCACTGTATTGGTCGGGGACTTGATAACTTTCCTATTATCTGGCAGGTCACCTTCCCACGTTGGTCCAACGATCACATAGTCGCCTTCTTTTGTGCCTGTCGTTCTCGTCCCGATGTAGTCAAAGGAATTTGTCCATGCGTCCATCAATTGGATGGTATAATATCGTTTTCCGAAATCAGGTACGTGCAGGACCAGAGGACCTTGGGTAAGGTCAAGATAGGCAGCCGAGTACAGCGTATCGTGATTGGGGGAAACTACGCCCCGATAATCAGCAGCAGGTAGCGTTTGATGATGAAAAAACTGATTTAAAGGCCTTTTGTTTTGTATAGCATTCCGCTTCTTCATCTCCATGGTTACAAGAGGATAACCGTAAATGTACGCTTGGATACCCAGGCTGTACGCTAAATTCTCACGTGACTGTTTGGTTGATACCGTTCCTTGCTTCGCCAAGGGCACGATGGTGCTAGCCTGAGCAGGAGCTTTTAAAGCAGCATTACTAACAGAAAAGGACAGCGTTGTCAGGACAGTAGTCAGTGAGAAAATGAGTAGCTTTCCCTTCAACATTGATACACCCCCCTATCCTACTTGGTGATAATCTGATCGATCTTATGCAAAAATTCTGTTATACGAGAAATCGTTGCTTTTATACGCTCCGGAAATATAGCCATATTCGCAAAATACCCGTGTACCAAGCCTTTCTCACAAATCGATTCAACCTTTACCCCTGCATTCTTCAAGCGTTCGGCATAAGCCTTCCCCTCATCGCGCAGAACATCACATTCAGCGGTAATCACGATCGCTGGAGGTAGATTGCTCAAATCACTTGCTGAAAGTGGAGCGACATACGGATTGCTTTTATCATACTCATGATTGATATAATGGTTGGAAAACCAAATCATCAGGTCCCGATTCAGACCAAATCCTTCTTGAAATTCCATGTAAGACGAAGAGTCAAAGCGCATGTCCGTTACTGGGTAAATGAGGACCTGCGCCTTTATTGCAGGACCGTTTTGGTCTCTAGCAAGAAGCGAGAGCACAGCGGCAAGATTCCCTCCTGCACTATCACCGCCTATGACCAAATCAGAAGCGCTTCCATTCATAGAGGAAGCATTTTCACTCACCCACTTTAACGCTGCATAGGAATCTGCGACGGGAACAGGGAACTTATGCTCTGGAGCTAGACGATAGTCGACAGAAACGATGATTCTTCCCGTTTGATAAGCCAGCATTCGACAACTGGCATCTACGGTTTCAAGATCACCGATTACCCAACCTCCACCGTGATAATAGATAAAAAGTGGAAACGGACCTTGTCCTTCTGGTGTGTAAATCCTGATGGTTATTTCGCCTTCCGCTCCAACAGGAATCCGCTTGTCCTCCACTTTTGCGAGTGGTGCGAGCTTTACCTCGACAGGAGGGATCTGTGCGAATAAATCTCTCACTGCTTGCGGTTCTAACTTATGGAGAGGCGGTAATTGGTTAATCCTGTCCAAATAAACTTTTGCTCTTGGATCTAAATTTGCCACAAAACTTCCATCCTTCCCTTGCTATCATGTATGCTTTCTCTCTATCTAAAGCCTATCTTTTTCTGTATAATTGGAATATTCCCATTTTGTCGTATATAGATTCCCCCAAAAGGAGATGACAAAGTGACTGCAATCTATACCATTGAAGAACTAGTTCGAAAGCTGGATGCCATAACGAATCATGAAGAAAAATTATATAAAATTCTTGAGCTCTATATGGAGTTATTTCCAGTCCAGGATGCCTCGTTATATCGATATTCGCCTATTGGATATTTTGCAGAAGGAATTATATCCCTTTCTTCAAAAGGATTAAGTCATATACGGGAAAAACGGGATGATGCTCGGTCATACAATATTTTGCAGGGAGTCATCCGTGAAAGAAAAGCCAAGTACTGTTCTGGCATCGAATTTTTCAAACAAACCAGTAGCAATTACGCTCATTCCTCCAATGATCATGCTCTTTTAGTTTCCCCCATTTGCTACGGCTCTGTCGTCATTGGCTTAATATCCTCCAAACAATTTCATATAGGAGCGACTATTGATGAAGATCTCCTTACATCTGCCACTCTATATGGCAAACTCGTCGGCAGGGTTATTGAAGATTTTCAGGGTGCAGAAAATTCTTCTTCATTAAGCAAGAGAGAACTGGAAGTCATGCAGAGAATCGCGTGGGGACAAAGTACAAAGGAAATGGCTGATTCGATGAATATCAGTGAGTTGACCGTAAAACAGTACGTGAAATCCGCCATTCAAAAAACAGGTGCAAACAACCGATCTCACGCTGTTGGGGAACTCTATCGGCAAGGAATCATCTCCTAGACGAAGTAAAAAAACACCAAAAAGCCGACAGAGCTTTCTGTCGGCACTTTTACCACTCTTACAGACGATCAAGAAAAAGCGGAGATCCCTAAAATTTCTCGTCCAATAATCAGTTTTTGAATCTCATTGGTTCCTTCGGCGATCGTAAAATAACGAATATCACGGTAATAGCGTTCGACCGGAAACTCTTTTGTGTACCCGTAGCCGCCATGGATTTGCAAGGCTTCTTCCGCCACTTTGAGCACCTTTTCTGTCGCGAAGTATTTCGCCATCGAGCATTCCAGTTTGCACGGCTTTCCTTGATCCAGCAGATGGCTGGCTTGAAGACCCAACAAGCGCATCGCGTTCGTCAGCGTTACCATTTCACTGATTTTTGCTTGAATGAGCTGAAAGCCTCCAATCGGTTTTCCAAATTGCACCCGTTCTTTGGCATACCTCACAGAAGAGTCTATACACGCTTGGGCAATGCCTGTCGATATAAAGGCAACCATAGCACGAGCGCTATTGAGAAATTTTAGTCCCTGTCGTAATCCATCCCCTACTTTTCCTAGCAAATTCTCTGCCGGAATCTCACAATCTTCAAAAATCAACTCAGCAAATGGACAACTCACTGTGCCCATTTTTTCAATGGGCTTGGTTTGATAATGAGAGATCCCTTTTTCTACGATAAAAGCGGCAATCCCGTCATTTCCTTTGGATTTATCGGTTTGTGCGATGACGATCCCGATTTCTCCTTCCAGCCCATTCGTAATAAACATCTTGGAGCCGTTAATCACCCACTTGTCTCCCCTGCGTTCTGCACGAGTTTGAATGCTCGATGTGTCCGATCCCACATTTGGTTCTGTCAGGGCAAAAAAGCCAAATTTATCACCGCTCATTAATGGTAGTAAAAATTTTCTTCGTTGCTCTTCTGTTCCGTATTCATAGATATGAGTCAGTACCGAATTCGATAGTCCCACTGTCGCACGCAAGGATGGCCACACTCTGGACAATTCTTCGATCATAGTAAAGTAGGTTGTGTAATCGAGTCCGTTACCACCTGCTTCCTCAGGCAGCAGTCCTCCCAGAAACCCAAATGGCACCAATTTTTTCACGATGTCTTTTGATACCGCTTTTCCTGATTTCTCGTAATCATCAACCATGGGGTGTATTTCCTTATCCAAAAATCTTCGAAGGGTGTCCTTAATCATCGTTTGTTCATCGGATAATACGAGAGCCATGTTCAGTTCCTCCTTCTCAACCAAATCTTCCGCCGGAGACGTGCAGTAGATCACCGGAGATATATGAGGATTCATCTGATGCAAAAAACAAAACGGCATTCGCCACATCCTCCGGTAATCCAATCCGTTGTATGGGCGTAACTTTCTTTTGAAGCTCTTTGATTTTTTCATATTTGGGATGGTATAGGAGTGCATCCGTTTCAATAAGACCGGGTGCAATTGCATTGACAGTAATGTTGTTTTTTCCTAATTCTTTGGCCAGAGCGCGTGTTAATCCGACGATTCCAGCCTTGGCCGAGGAGTAGTTTGCCTGACCGGGATTACCTAAATGTGCTCGCGAGGAAATATTGACGATTTTCCCGTAATTTTGCTCGATCATATGAGAAGACACATATTTGGAGCATAAAAAAGCGCCCTTCAAACAAACATCGATGACAGAATCCCAATCATTCTCTTCCATGTCATTGATTCGCGCATCTTTCACAAATCCAGCGTTATTCACGAGAATGTCGATTCTTCCATAGGCCTCGATTGTCTTGTCAACAATCCTTCGTGTATCCTTCGCCTTGGAAACATCTGCCTCTACTGCGATTGCCCTTCCACCCGCCTGATTGATTTGCAGCGCAGTCTCTTCGCATGTTTGCTTATTGACATCCGTTACGGTAAGAAGTGCTCCTTCCTGAACCAGTTTTTGAGCAATCGTCTTGCCAATTCCTTTACCTGAACCGGTAACGATCGCGACTTTGCCTGCAAATCTCATACTCATCCTCCATTTCTGATTTTAGTAGATGATAGTCATTTACAAACCGAGGTTTTTGGCGATAATATTTTTCATAATTTCCGTTGTCCCCCCATAGATCGGCATCACAGCAACATCTCGGTAACGACGGGCGATCGGATATTCTTCCATGAAGCCGTATCCGCCATGAAGCTGCAAGCAGCGGGCTGACATCTTCCTTGCCATTTCGGTAATGAACCATTTTGCCATGGAAATTTGGGTCACGATATTATCACCTTGCATATGTTTTTCGGTTAAATTATCCAGGAAGGTCTGTGCCATTTTTAATTCGGTTGCCATTTCCGCGATCTCAAATTGCGTGTTCTGAAAGGAACTGATCGGTCTCCCAAAAGCCTGTCTTTCCTTCACATAGCTCATGGTTGTCTTGAGCATCTCTTCTGCTACGACCAATGCACCCAAAGCAATCAAGAGCCGTTCCTGTTGCAATTTTTCCATCAAGTAGTAGAAGCCTTGGCCTTCTTCTCCTAACAGATTTGCAACGGGAACTCGTGCATCCTCAAAAATCAACTCAACGGTATCTGTTGAATGCTGACCCAGCTTTTTCAATTTACGACCGCGGGAAAATCCGGGTGTATCCGCATCCACCAAGAGGATGCTGATGCCTTTCCGGGCTGGAGTTGCTTTTGGATCTGTTTTGACTGCAACGAAAAACAGCGATGCATTGATTCCGTTGGAGATAAAGGTTTTCTGTCCGTTTACGATATAGTGATCGCCATCACGAATAGCCATGGTACTCATACTGGCCAAGTCCGAGCCGATTCCAGGCTCTGTCATCGCTACCGAAGTCGTGATTTCTCCGCTTACACATTTCGGCAAGTATTTTTTCTTTTGCTCTTCGTTTCCGAAGCGCTCGAGATAAGGGACGATAATCGAAGAGCTCGTGCTAGCCAGTGTGCCTACGCCAACACGGTTTAACTCCTCCGCCAAGACGAGATTGAAACCAAAGTCGAGGCCAAGCCCGCCGTATTCTGGCTTTATTTGTGGACAAAGAAACCCTTGAGCACCCAGCTTTTGATAAAATTCTCGTGGCGTGTATTTTTCTTCTTCCCATTTTTCAATATTAGGGACTGCTTCTTTTTCGAGAAATTTTTGCAAGGACGTTCGGAACATCTCATGTTCATCTGTAAGAAAACGTCTTTCTCTTTTCCATAAATCAAAAGTAGTTCGTGTAGTTGAAGTTGATGGGCTTGACATCATATCATCCTCCCAATCATGATTCGTGAGTAGGCACATATAGGAAAGACCGTCTTTGAGAGCCGTGAAAGGCGAAAATTGCAACCAGTTTTCACGGCACTCAATCCGGTCAGTTAGGATACACAGCCTTATCTACTACCTGGAGGGCAATTTGGCTTCAAAAATGCCTGAAACTTTGACTTCGCCTTCCTTATTCTTTGCCAGTACTTCTCCCACTACGGTATTGTCCGGCTTTTTTTCCAACACTTTCCCAACAATCTGGATCGATTCGCCAGGCAGTGTCATTTTACTGAAACGAACTTGAATCTTCTGAACGTTTTTTCGAGTAACCCAGGAAGTGACTCCTTGGGACAGCATCCCCATGACTAGCATACCGTGAGCGATGATCTTCATTCCGGCTTTTTCTGCAAACTCTTCCACCAAATGGAGCGGGTGAAAATCGCCGGAAGCACCTGCAAATCGAACGAGTTGCACGCGGGTGATCGGTTCTTTTTCCAGAATGGGGAACTCATATCCTTCGCTTACATCCTCATAAAATATCATGTCGTTCTCCTTTCTTCTCATGCCTCATTAATGACGATGCACGATCGTGTTTCGCGTAATGGCTACCAGTTCGCCTCGCTGGTTTCGATACTGATTTTCAGAGGTGACCAAATCCATCGAACCGGTGCTTCCGGTTTTCGTTTCTGCATCCACAACCTTACTCGTGACAGACAGCACATCTCCCGCGAGAATGTCACCCACGTATTCGTAGGATTGCTGTCCATGCAAAACTCTCGCCAGTTTTAATCCCAGCTTCTCCATTTTTTCGACGGAACCCATGCCGCCCCATAAGTCAATGACTTGCAAAAAAGTTGGCGGAATCGGAATGCCAGCGTAACCTTCTTTTTTGGCAGCCTCCAGATCGTAATAGATCGGGTTGTCATCACCAATGGCGAGGGCCAATTCTTTTATTTTTCCTTTTTCTACTGTCATGGTGTACGGTTTAAACTCCAGACCGATCAAATCTTTCACATGTGACATGTTCATTCACCTCATCTACATAAATTGGACGAAATGATTACGTCAAGGAACCTCCGTTTACTCCAAGCACTTGTCCATTGATATAGTTGGACAATGGGGATGCGAGGAATAAAATGCTTTCGGCTGCTTCCCTTGCGCTGCCAACGCGCTGTTGAGGAATGTTGCTAATTAGCTTCTGCCGTACTTTCTCTGGAATGCCCGCGGCCTCGCCGTTGACGACCAGACCCTCTTCTTTTGGACGTGTAAGACGAGTATCAATGAAACCAAAAGCGACTGCATTGCTGTTGATATTGAATTGCCCCCACTCTTTCGCTACGACTTTGGTTAATCCGATAACACCTGCTTTTGCTGAAGAATAGTTAGCTTGACCCATGTTTCCTCTTACTCCAGAACCTGAGGAAACATTGATAATCTTGCGGTGATGAACGATGCCTTGCTCGATCTCTTTTTTGGCGACATCGCGCATGTATGGAGATGCCTCACGAATCAAGCGGAAGGGAGCGATCAAGTGGATGTCCAGCATCGCCTGGAACGCTTCGTCCGTCATTTTATGAAGCAGGCCGTCAATGCAATAGCCAGCGTTATTCACGATAATATCCAGTCGACCAAAGGCTGAGATCGTCGCATCTACCAATTGTTTCGGATAGGCTGGATCTGTTACGTTTCCGCAAAATGCGATCGCATCGCTTCCGAGATCCTTGATCGTAGAAACGACTTCTGCTGCCGGTTCTTCGTCTCGATCTGCCACAACGACTCGCGCTCCATTTTCAGCCAATACCAATGCCGTCTCACGGCCAATTCCGCGTCCTGCCCCTGTAACGATTGCTACTTGGTTTTCCAACATTTTCGTCATATCCACTCTTCCTTCCATTTCGTTATTATCCAACTCGTTATTATCCAACTCGTTATTATCCAACTCGATACATGGTTACGACGCAAGCGCCACCAAGACCCAAGTTGTGCTGCAAGGCGACTCTTGCATTGTCCACTTGCCGTTTCTGTGCTTGCCCGCGTAGCTGCCAGACTAGCTCCGTGCACTGCGCCAGACCTGTTGCCCCGATGGGGTGTCCTTTTGACATCAATCCACCTGAAGGGTTGACCACTACTTTGCCACCGTATGTGTTACTGCCGTCATTGATAAATTTCTCTGCTCCACCTTCTTCGCATATCCCCAGGCTCTCATAGGTAATGACCTCATTTGGGGTGAAGCAGTCATGGAGCTCCAGAACATCGACTTCTTCTGGACCGATGCCTGCTGCCTCATAGACCTGTTTAGCAGCACGACGTGTCATATCGGCACCCACCAGATTGAGGATATTGTCGTAACTGACGTTCATATCCGTTGTCAGCGCTTGCCCCACAATCTCGACCGCGTTGGAAATACCGTGTTTTTTGGCAAATTCCTCACTGCATACAATAGCCGCTGCCGCTCCGCAGGTTGGTGGGCAGGCCATGAGGCGAGTCAATGTAGGCATCAGCTCCGGCGCACTCATGACCTCTTCCACTGTCAGCTTTTGTGTAAAGAGCGAGTACGGATTTTGAACGGCATGATTCCTTGTTTTCACGGAAACTTTTGCAAAAATGTCGGGATTCGCCCCGTACTTCTCCAGATACTCCTTACCCGCCGAACCAAACAACCGGATTGCATTCGGTGCTTGCGGCACTTCCGGCCACAATTCCTTCAAGCGATCCTGCAACCAGCCTGTTGCCGGCGTTCGATCATCCCAATGGGATTTCAATGCGCCAGGCTTCATTTCTTCAAAGCCTACAGCCAATGCGCACTCTACGGTTCCAGACTCTACTGCTTGTCGTGCCAGGAACAGGGCATTGGAACCGGAGGAGCAGTTGTTATTGATATTAAAAATAGGAATCCCTGTCATCCCTACCAAATACAACGCTCTTTGGCCACACGTGCTGTCACCGTATACATAGCTGGCATAGGCTTGCTGGATTTCGGAATAGTTAATTCCCGCATCTTCCAGTGCACCTTTTACTGCTTTCGCTGCCATAACTTCATAGGGCTCGTGTGCCCCAGGTTTTGTAAACGGTATCATATTTACGCCGATTACTTTTACTTTTTTACCCAATAGTCTCGCCTCCTTTGTAAAATGGTGAAGTAGCTCAAAATATTTATGAATAATTTGAATCTTTAAATTAATAATAAATTTATGCTTGTATTTAATAAAGTTTAGAACGCTAAAGGTACATTAAGTAAATATTAATGGCTACGATTTTCCTCAACCAATGTACGGCGTAATATTTTGCCCACTGCCGATTTCGGCAATTGTTCCCTGAATTCGATCAATCTAGGCACTTTGTATTTCGCCAGCCGTTCTTTGCACCAATGCACAATTTCTTCTTCTGTCAGCGAATGGTCTTTCTTCACAACAATGGCTGCTTTGACGGTTTCTCCTCGGTAGGCATCCGGGATACCGAATGTACACGCTTCTGCAACCGCTGGATGCTGGTATAGAACCTCATCAATCTCGTTGGGATAAATATTGTATCCTCCAGCGATGATCATTTCCTTTTTCCTTCCGACTACATACAAGAAGCCATCTTCATCCAGCATGCCGGTGTCACCCGTGTAGAGCCATCCATCACGTATCGTTTGTGCAGTCTCTTCTGGTTTTTTCCAATAACCTTTCATGATTTGCGGACCTTTCAGGATAATTTCACCTGTAGCTCCTAGAGGCAGTTCTTCTAAACCCGTTTCCACATCCACGATTTTCACATCGGCATTAGGGACCGGGATCCCTACACTCCCTGTTTTTCGATCACCTTTTCCAAATACCCGAACGATAACTGCGTTGGATTCTGTAAGTCCATACACTTCAGAAATACGGACGCCTGACTTTTGTTCAAAGGCTCGAAGCACCTCCAAAGGGATCGGAGCAGCACCTGATCTGCATATTTTCAGCGTACGCAAATCATCGTCCCGAAAATCAGGATGGTTCACTAATGCTACAAAGACAGTGGGTGACGCTGAAAGATGAGAGGGTCGATACTTGCGAATGATGGGAAGTGCCTCGTGGATGCGGAAATGTCTGATGGGAATGTACGCACCTGCATGGAAGATAGAGGACATCATGACCATCAAGCCTGCTCCATGGAACATCGGGAAAACACCAAGAAACCGTTCACCGGGACGTTGAAGTGCCCCTTCGTCTGTGATAAAGGTATGGTATGTGCTCGCTACCGTGTTGAAATGCGTAATCATAACCCCTTTTGGTGTTCCTGTCGTTCCGCCTGTGTACTGTAAAACGGCAATATCTTCCTTGCTATTGATTTGCAAAGGAGGGAGTGTATCGTTTTGTTCTTCGATCCACTGATAGAAATAGGCATATCCATTTTGATTGTCATCTGTGGTTATGATCGTCAGCTTTTTTTGATAGCCGGTACTTTCTAGTTTCTCAATCTGACTGCTATCACAAATCAGCCAGCTCGGCTCCGAATCATCCAACATGATTTGCAATTCTCGCTGCTGAAACATGGGGTTTAGTTGGACGACAATCCCCCCTAATCGTTGAACGGCGAAATAGGCGATGATGTATTCCTTGCAATTGAATAGCATGATCCCCAAGCGATCTCCCTTCCTGCATCCACGTCGATACAAAGCAGCGGCAAACCGATCAACTGCGTGTTTCAGTTCGGAATAGGTCAGCTCCACATCCGCTTCGATCACGGCTGTCTGGTGAGGGAAATCTTGGGCAGCTCGCTCCAGGAAATGGTAGATTGAGCACAAAGGAATTTCCACTTCATACGGGATCGTTCGTGGATAAAAGGCATGCCATGGCTTTTTCAATACGACCAGCTCCTTTCCATATCTCAGGTCTTTAAAAACCCTTACATCGTTCTTCCATCCATTTGTCCAACTGTTTCGAATAAAGCGAGTCCAAACCTTCGGCAAACAACTCTCAAATGAAGAAAAGAATGTCTTATCATGGAGACATCCTTTCCTGCATGGCCATATATTGCTTGTTTCCACAATCACTGGGGAAAAGTAAATTCGGATGGATGATTCATGTAACGACTTCGCAATTCATACTTCAGGATTTTCCCGGAAGGATTTCTTGGTAATACGTCCATAAACATGACTTTGCGAGGGATCTTGTAGCCTGCGAGATGCTTTCGACAAAATTCAATCAACTCGGCCCTATCGATGGTACAACCAGGTTTTGCTACGATAATGGCTGCGACCGATTCACCCCATTTCTCATCGGGAACACCGATCACGGCTGCCTCTAATACACCATCAAAAGCGTACAAGATATTCTCCACTTCCACAGAATAGATGTTGCTCCCGCCCGAAATAATCATATCCTTTTTGCGATCCACAAGCGTTATGAACCCATCTTCATCAATAGAGCACAAGTCCCCCGTGTACAGCCATCCATCACGAATGGCCTGCGCAGTAGCCTCTGGATTTTTATAGTAGCCCTTCATAACCATCTCGCTCCGCAGAATCAGTTCCCCGATTTCTCCAGGTGCGACCTCTTTTCCACGCTGGTCAACAACTTTGGCTTCCGTCAAAAATCTTGCCTTTCCGCTTGTCCCGAGTTTTTCCTTATGATCCTCCGGATATAAGTAAATCCCGGAAGGACCACCTTCTGTCAAACCACATCTATTGTTAAACTGATCCGTCTTAAACAGCTCCATGCTTCTCTTGATCAGTTCGGGAGACATAGGTGCTCCCCCATACCTTAGGCTTTCAATCGAGGATAAATCGTATCGGTCTGCATCTGGAACTTGCAGCATCATGTTATACATCGTTGGGACGGCAATAAATGATTGAATTTTATACTGCTCAATTGCTTTCAATACTTCAACAGGATCAAATTTTCGTTGAATGACAAGCGTTTGGCCCAAAAATAAATCCTTGAAGAGGATACTGAAGCCTGCACCGTGGAAGAAAGGCATGAAATGCAGGATGCGGCTATTCATTATTTCCCCACTCATACCAAGCGAATGAAATACGAACAAAATAGCTCGGTAATGATCGAATAAAGCTCCCTTGGGTCTTCCTGTCGTGCCGGATGTATACAGGATGTGAGAATCATCATGCTGTTCAACTACAATATCAGGTTCATTTTCATTTTCAGTCAGAACCTGTTGCAACGACAAATGTCCTTCTGCTTGTGCATGGTGAACAGCAATACAATGAGCAACCTTGGCAGATCGAGCCTGTTCTATCAACTCTCCATATTCCTCATCATAAATGACCAGCTTGGCATCAGAATGATCGATGAGATATGCTGCTTCCGATTTCGTCAGCCGAACGTTAATCGGAACGGTAACAGCACCAATCTTGGCGGCCGCAAAAAAAGCGATCGGGAAGATATCTGAGTTTTTCATCATGAAGCATATCTTTTCATCTTTCGCGATGCCAAGTGAAAGCAAACCATGTGCCAGGCGATTTACGATTCGGTTTAGCTGTTCATACGTGTATGTCTGATCCTGATAGACGATCGCGACTCTATCCGGCATCATATTCGCGTTTCTGACAAGTGAACTCCCAATATTCACGATGACCCACCTCACCAACAAGGAACTCTCCTATCATTTCCCTTTAAATTGTGGAGCCCGTTTTTCAAAAAAGGCAGTAACTCCTTCTTTCAAATCTTCCGTCTGAAAGCATAATCCTTGACCAAAGGCTTCCAGCTCCAAAAACTCTTCCAAACTGACATTCGCGCTATAGTGAACGAGTTGTTTGATCAGTCCAATGGACAAGCTCGGCCCCTCTGCAATCTTTTGGGCTATGGAGCATGCCCGCTCCAGCAAGATACCATCATCGACTACTTCATTCACCATCCCTATCTGGTATGCTTGTTCAGCCGTGATGCGCTCTCCCAACATCATAAGTTCTTTAGCTCGGTGAGGCCCCAATGATTGTGTCAAAAAATGAATCCCACCGAAATCGGGAAGAGCCCCCACTTTCACGAAACTTTGAATGAAAAAAGCGGAACGGGCTGCAATAACCAAGTCACAGGCTAAAGCCAGGCTGACTCCTGCTCCTGCTGCGGCGCCATTTACAGCAGCTATTATGGGCTTTTCCACTTTTCTCATCATATGAAGCAGTTCATAATACTGTTTCATTCTTTTACGGGTAGCAAAAGCATCCGAAGTATCACGCTGAACGTTACCCAAATTACCGCCAGCACTAAACGCACGTTCTGTACCTGTGATGATAACGGCTTTGACTTGGTCGTCATATTGAATTTCCCTTAATGTATCGAGTAGTTCCCATGCTGCTTCCGTTAAAGGATTTCTAATTTCAGGCCTGTTCAATTTGATGATGCAAATGTTGTTTTCAATCGTGGTCAGGATGTTTTTTTCCTTCATACGACTCACCTCTTTGGTGTACTCGAACCGAGTTTTGTCAGATGCTACCAACCTTGCTTAAACGAAACTCTCCTCCTTCCTTTCAAAATTAACTTGGAAGCGTTATTATTAAAGTGACAATTCTGATTGTTCGAAATCTTACGTTCATGATATTCTTGTACTATCCATTTTTAAAGTTTAGAAATGAAAAGGTACGTTATGTAAATATTAATGGCTCATATTAGTAAGCATTCCTAAACACATTTTCCATGAAAATCAATGTTACTGGGGTGAAGCTATGCGTATCGAGCAGCTTATCTACATAACTGAAATAGCAAAAACAGGATCGATTGCGAACACCGCCGAACGACTTTTTGTGTCTTCTCCAGGTATAAGCCTTGCGATCAGCAGCTTGGAAGAAGAGCTCGGCGTAAAAATTTTTGAACGCTCACGCACTGGATTAGAGCCCACTGAAGTGGGAAGGAAGCTGATCTTACGCGCTCAGGAAGTATTAAACCACATCGAAGAATTCAAAAATGAGGCAAGATGTGATTCTTCTGAGTTCGAAGGACAGCTATCCGTCTCTATCGTCCCAGGCATCTGTCGAACACTCGTCCCGAAAACCTTGGCTGCGATTACGACAAAATTCCCGAAGGTCCATCTTCATGTCAAAGAAGCACATCTGATGCAAGTTCGAAAAGATGTTTTGAATGGGGATGTCGACATCGGGGTCATCTATTCCTTTCCCTCCTCCTATGAAGAAAACAAACTGCTTACTACAACCCACATTACAGATAGCTCCATGATGGTTTGTTTTCGAAAGGACTCGGAATTGGCTAGCAAAGAGATTGTTTACATGGAGGATTTATATAACTATCCAATTGTTGCCTCCACCAATTTGAGTGATACAAAAAAATTTTATTCCTATCTATTTGAGGAATTTCACAAAATTAACTTCTTCGTTCAATCCCAAAACTATGAAACAAAAAAACATTTCATCTCGCAAGGAATGGCATTGGGATTTGAAACTCGCCTGACGACGAAAACCGATCCATTTTTTCAAAGGGAAGACATTATTTGCAAGCCTCTCATTGCAAAGGAACCCGTAGTCTCCTATTATTGCATCAAATTAAAAAACCAATACGTTTCCACGGTCGGTAAGGAATTTTTGAAAGAGCTTCAAGTGCAAGCAGAGCCATTTAAAGAAGGAAGCAGACTATGAGTCGATCCATGAAAGTTACAAAGGAGCTTCAGTTAATCTGATCTCCTTTTTTTGTATAGTCTTATATCATTGGGGGAAAAATACCATTTACATAAAACCAAAAGGTGTTATATCATCATAAAGTAAAACCAAAAGGTGTTATATTTTCACTACGAAACGGAGAGATTCATCGTGGAACAGAACAACCAGCAAGCCGTAGAAGATATTAAACAAACCATCGTTTTCGACGCTCCTATTCAAAAGGTATGGGAGAAAGTATCCACTGCGGAAGCCATTTCAGCTTGGTTTATGCCGAATGATTTTCAGCCTGTAGTTGGTCATGAGTTTCATATCCAATCCCCTTTTGGGCCGTCACCATGCAAAGTGTTGGAAGTAGAAGCACCACATCGCCTTTCTTTTGCTTGGGATACAGACGGTTGGGTCGTCTCTTTTCTTTTAAAAGACCTGGGAGAGAAGACGGAGTTTACCCTCATTCATGGTGGATGGAAAGCGGCAGATGAGATCATCGGAAAAGCAAACGCGAAGAGCTCAATGATTCGCGAGAAGATGAATCAAGGTTGGGTTGGAATTGTTCACGAGCGCCTGAAAAAGGTTGTGGAAGGCTAAATGTCTGCCTCAGCAGAAAAGGTTGATGTATTTCAAGCGATTGCTGACCCTACTCGTCGAGAAGTACTTCGCTTGCTAGCTGAAAAAGAATTACCAATCTCAGCGATTACCTCTCATTTCCCCATAAGCCGAACTGCTGTGGTCAAGCATCTTCATATACTTGCCGACGCTGATTTGGTCACGGGACATAAGGTAGGTCGTGAGAAAATTTATCGGCTGCATCCCGGTCCCCTGACAGAAGTAAAGCAGTGGCTTTCCTTTTACGAGCAGTTTTGGAACAATAAGCTGTCTATGCTAAAGCACCTGGTAGAGACCGATGGCGACACGGCGTTAACTGTTGTGCAATCGGAACCAGATCAAAAAAGGTAATCATTTATCTTGCTCTTCCCTCTTGATCGGTTGCCCCAATATCAAGAGGGTTTTCTTTGATCAGGCATTTTAAATAGCAAAAAGACTGCCGATTGCTCGACAGTCTGGGTCGTTCGATTACTTATTCAACAGCTCGGTCAGTTCAGTGGATTCGGTCAATTGCAGCGGTGCAGTTCCATAAGCTTTGCCATCTTCTGAATCAAACATATGGTCTTTGTTTTCTCCGCTCAATACGAAGAACAGTGTCTTCGCCTTTACTTCTGCTTTGTTATCTGTACTAACAGTCGCTGGCAAAGTATTTGTCGTTACTTCAGCGTAGTTGAATTCAACCGCCAAAGCCTCTTTCTTGTCCTTCTCCACCGCTTGGGTACTCTCGTCAAAACGCATTTGGTTCGCTGGCGTTTCAAAGCGTTTGTTCATGAGCGCAAGAATTTCCTTGAACTTATCATCTTCCGGCTTCAGCGATGTTTTTTCCCCTTGCTTGTACACTACGATTTCCTGTGGAGCAGCGATCACCTGTTGCTCTTCTTTTTTCGCTTCTTCAGGCTTTTGCGTAGTTGCTTCACCTGCTGGCTGTTGGGTGCCTGTTGCTGCTTGATTTTGATTTACTGGTTGCTCCGTAGGCTGCGTGTTGCCGCAAGCAGTCAGGACTGCGAGCAGAAGTGCAGCGGGGATCAATGCAGACTTTTTCATGTTGAGGACCACCTTTTCCATATTCTCTCTCCACTATTTTACTCGTGTAATAGAAATAAGGGCGATCGCGAATAATCGCGAACACGCCCGTGCCGTTACTGATACGTGGAGTGCTATTAACCCAAGCATTATATTACATATGGATATGAATAGCAAATTACCACTTATTGATTCTTACTTTGAAAGCTCCCCTAATCGATGAATCACATGGCATGTACATGAAATGCCCTGATAAAAAAGGGCCACTTTCATATTTTCATTCGGCGCATGATTCGCCTCATCTGCGTTCGCATACGGGACCATCACGGATGGGACTCCGAGAATCTGAGTCCAGACATAATCGGGGAGGCTCCCGCCGACTCCAGGTACAAGAAGAGGATCTACTCTGTACGCGTCTCTGACTGCCTGTGTAACCACTTTCACGATCTCCAGTTCAGCAGAAGTACGTGAAGGTTTCATTTCTCCTTGATGCAAGACCTCTATGGAAGGATTGTGTTTTTTCACATGTTCGCAAAGCTTTTGAAAAATATCGTCTGGGTCTTGATCGATGACTAGCCGTATATCCATTTTCACACGCGCAGTGGCAGGAATAATCGTCTTGGAGCCGTCTCCCCCGTACCCACTGTGAAAACCGCAAATATTGAAAGTCGGTTCCAAGGATACCAAGCGATAAAAGGTTTCGGCGTCCGCTTCGATATCTGGATATCCGATCTGCTCGATTAACACCTCACGTTCAAAAGGAAGCTTGCGAAGCAAATCCAGCTCATAGGCAGTCGGTTGGCGGATATTATCGTAAAATCCTTCGATTAGCACCCTCCCTTGCTCATCACGCATCGTTTTTAACAAGTCAATAAGAATCCATGCCGGATTGGGTGCGATATTTCCCATATTTCCCGAATGATGATCCCATTTTGCTCCGTGTGCTACCAGTTCGACACCAAGAATACCCCTGACACCTAACTCAACAGAAGGGATACCACTTCCATGCATGGGCCCATCTGATGTGTAAACAAGGTCACATGCCAATAGCTCTTTATTCTCTTCAACGAAAGTCGCGAGATGAGGACTACTGTTTTCCTCCTCCCCTTCAAATACCAGCTTCACATTGACTGGCAACTCACCAAAGCTGTCCAAATACGTTTGAATCGCCAGTACCTGAGCCATTAACTGACCTTTGTTGTCACCTACTCCTCGACAATAAATCCTTCCGTCTCGTATGTTCGGTTCAAAGGGTGGCGACAGCCATTCCTCGAGCGGCTCAGGGGGCTGGACATCATAGTGACCATAGATCAATACTGTGAATGCATTCTCAGCCTTTATCCATTCTCCATATACAATTGGATATCCCGCTGTTTCCATTAGGCGACTCTGTATCCCACATGCCTGCATCATCTCATTCAACAGCTCCGCACATTCTCGTACGCCTACATTGGTTGTACTTATGCTTTTCTGTTTCAACAAGGCAAACAGTTGCTGTAAATATTGTTCTTTTCGCTCCTCTATCAGACGCTGAACAGTAGCCAAGCTCATTGTTATATTCTCTCCTATCGATTGTTTCCTTTTGGATCAGACATAGAGATGACAAGCCACACTATGCGCATCGGTCACTTGCCGCATATCTGGTCTGATTTCTTTACAAATCTCCATCACACTCGGACATCTACTGGCAAAAGCACAGCCCTGTGGAGGGTTGGCTGGCGAAGGCACGTCCCCTTGCAAAATAATTCGTTCCTTTCTCAATCGGGGATCTGCCACCGGGATGGCGGATAACAACGTCTTGGTATAGGGGTGTAATGGATTGGCGTACAATTGTTCCGTTTTCGCAAGCTCCGCCATTCTTCCTAAATACATCACCCCGACACGATTGCAGATATGTCGAACCACCCCGAGATCATGGGAAATAAACAAGTAAGTCAGTTGAAATTCTTCTTGTAAATCCTGCATAAGATTTAAGATTTGCGACTGGATCGATACATCTAGTGCAGAGACGGGTTCATCAGCCACTACTAGCTGTGGTTGAAGAATCAGTGCACGAGCAATGCCAATTCGTTGCCGCTGCCCACCCGAAAATTCATGAGCATACCGCTCAGCATACATGCGATTTAACCCGCAAACCTCCATCATATGATGTATTTTTTCCAAACGCTGATGTTCATCACCCAATCTATGGGCTTTTAGCGGCTCATCTAGAATTTCCTTTACCGTCAATCGTGGGTTAAGCGACGAGAATGGATCTTGGAACACCATTTGAAAATGCTTGCGCTGTTGCCTCAGTTCACTCGCTGATAAGGAGGACAGACTCCTGCCTGCAAAGCTGATATCTCCTGAAGTTGGCTTTATCAGGTGCAAAATCGCCCTGCCCATCGTCGATTTTCCACATCCGGATTCTCCTACCAGCCCGAGCGTCTCTCCTTGATTGATGGTAAACGAAACATGATCGACGGCCTTCACTACACTCTTCGTTTTTTGCAGCAGCTTGCTCTTCCCTGGATAAAACACCTGTAACTGTTGTACTTCTACTAATGGGTCCATCCCAACACCTCCCGTTCTCCTAGGCATGTAACCAGCAGCGGCACGTATGATTATTGCCGACCGAAACGATCGCGGGGTCTTCCCCCCAGCAACGGTCAATAACACGATCGCACCGTTCTGCAAAGCGACAACCCTTGGTGATCGACCCTGCTGGCGGGACTTGCCCTTTGATCGTATATAGGCGGCTTCTCTTTTCTACTGAAGAGGGCATGGATTGCAGTAGACCAATGGTATAAGGATGCTTAGGATTATGGAATAAATCATCGACGTCAGCTTCTTCCACGACTTCTCCTGCATACATCACCAGAACGCGATCACACATCTCAGCGACCACCCCCAGGTCATGAGTGATTAGCATGATGGCTGTATTTTCTTTTTCTTGCAATTTTTTCATCAGGTCTAAGATTTGCAATTGAATCGTTACATCCAGCGCCGTTGTTGGTTCATCCGCAATCAACAGCTTTGGCTGGCATGCCATCCCAATCGCAATCATTACCCGTTGCCGCATTCCACCCGACAATTCGAACGGATAGCTTCGGTAGATTTGCTCAGCACGGGATATACCGACGCGCTTTAGCATCTCAATGGATTGTTCTTTTGCTTCCTGTTTGGATGCGCACGTATGAAGTAGAATAATCTCATCGATTTGTCGGCCGATCGTAAAAACAGGGTTTAAGGAGGTCATCGGCTCCTGGAAAATCATCGAGATCTCGGTTCCTCGGACCACACGCATTTCTTCCTCGGAGAGTTGGGTCAAATCCCTGTTGTTATAAACAATTTGTCCATTCGTAATGCGGCCGGGTGGGTTGATCAGGCGCATGATCGATAGTGAGGTAATGCTTTTGCCGCAACCGGATTCTCCGACGATCCCCAAGGTTTCACCCGCATGAACAATAAAAGAAATACCGTTGACGACAGTTATCTCTTCCTTTTCTTTCTTAAAAGAAACCTGTAACTGGTTGACCTCTAAAATAGGCGTATTCATTCGTTCACTTCTACTCCTTTAGCTTGGGATCGAGCGTATCTCGCAGACCGTCGCCAAACAAATTGAAGCAGACGACAGTCAGTACAATGGCGATCCCAGGAAAAAATGTTGGGTAGAAAAAATTCCGGCTGTTGTCTTTGGCTGCGCTCAACATCGCCCCCCATTCCGGAGCTGTTATGTCACCACCTAGACCGAGAAAGCTAAGAGCAGCTCCAAGCAGAATCGCTGTACCAATTCTCATCGTCAAATAAACCATGACCACAGGAAGCATACCAGGCAAAATATGCCGTATGATAATCACAAAATCCTGCACACCGATTGATTTAGCCGCTTCCACATACGTCATTTGCTTTAACGCTAAAGCACTCCCTCTGACGATGCGGATGAAGATGGGAACCGTAAAAACTGCTACTGCAAAAATAATGTTCACCATCCCAGCCCCTAGCACGGCAATCACTGCGATCGCGAGCAATATCCCCGGAAACGCCAACAAAATATCGGTTAGACGCGTAATAATCGAGTCAATCCACCTTCCGTAATATCCAGCTAATAGGCCAAGCAGCGTCCCAATAACAGCACCGATCCCGACAGATACGAAACCAATGAACAGTGTTTCACGAGTCCCAGCCAAGACACGACTGAAGATATCCCGATTTTGATGATCGGTTCCGAACCAGTGCAGTAGGGAGGGCTGTTGATGTTTCCTATTGTCCATAAGTGCGATATGCGTCTGACTAGGCTGTATTTGGACGAGTACAGGCTCTTGCATCGATGTTTCAACAGCTATCGGGACAATGGTAGATACAGGCCCGATTGATACTTTCACTTGCCCGATACCCTGACCAAGCGCGGTCACCATCCCATCAGGCGTTACACGTACTACTTTTTCATCTGTCGACTGGTAATGAATTTGTCCGTCCTCTTCCGATTGCTTTTTCTTGGCTGTTACGAACCCGTTGTTTTCTTGTGAGACAGCCTTGTTCGCCCCCACTACTTGTTTCAGGTTGCTACGAATTTGTTCAAAGCCGATCAGCTTAACATCATTTGAAAGTCTGGCCTCTAGGTTAAGCTGGAAGATGTCCCCCTTCTTTACCATGCCTGCCGGACCTTGAAGCAGCAGCTGCGTAAGAATCGGTGGGGAGTCCTCTGCAGAAACGTCTAGCTTGATCTGCGAAGCGACATCTCCTTTTGCCATCAGCACCGTTGTGCTTCCTTGCCCGACTGGTGTTATGGTGATCGAGCCATTCGATTCACTGACGGTGGAAATCTGTCGGTTCGTACTTTGCAGCATAAGCTCAGACACAGGGAGTTCTGTACCATCACTCATGATCCCGCTTATTTGAATCGATCCGGTCAATTCTTTCGTTTTGTCGATTCCCTTTTCCTCATACTGCTCTGTCACAGGCCGATTCGGATCATAGGGTGTGATCCATGGCCCTGCCAACCCTAGCAGAAAGATGCCGATTAATATCCAGAAGGCTACTACCGCCATCGTCTGTTTCTTGAACTTTTTCAAAAATAGCTGAAAGGGAGAGTGAGTATTCTGACTTTTCATTCGTCTGCTCCTCTTTGTTATTCATAACGGATTTGCGGATTCACAAGACTGTAGCTGATATCTACAAGAAGATTGACGATGAGAAACTGGACGGAAAAGAGCAGAATGAGCGCTTGCATGGCCGGATAATCGCGAGCGAGAACAGAATCAATCAAATACGATCCCAGCCCTGGCCAGGAAAAAACTTGCTCAACTACGACTGCTCCTCCGAGCAAAAAGCCAAATTGCAACCCAGTCATCGTGATCACAGGAATCAGCGCATTACGCAATACATGCGTCCAAATGATGACTGACTCTCGCTGCCCTTTCGCCTTGGCTGTGCGTACAAAATCTTCCTGTAATACTTCAAGGACACTGGAGCGTGTAAAGCGGGCAATGATCGCAGACACTCCGAATCCTAGTGTTATCGACGGAAGCAGAAGGTGCGCAAAAGTTCCGCTGCCACTGGTTGGGAACCATCCCAACTGCACGGCAAACATTTGCATGAGCATGAGTCCGAACCAAAACTCCGGAATGCTAATGATCGTCGTGGTTGAGATAATCCCGATGCGATCCCAAATCGACTTGCGCCGAGCCGCTGAATAAATTCCGACAACCAGGCCTATAATCAGCGCCCAGAACATGGCGGCAAACGTTAATCCAAGCGTGTATAAGAACCGCTTACCGATCTCGTCAGACACATTGGTCTTTGTTTTATAGGAAACACCGAAATCGCCGGACAAAATTTGCTGAAGATAACGACCGTACTGCACATAGAGTGGATCATGAAAGCCTAGATTCGCTTTTACTTTCTCATAGGTGGCCATATCCATTTCCGCACCGTACATGATGCGGATCGGGTCGCCAGGGGTAAGATGTACGAACAAAAAAGAAAGGATCGAGATGATCACTAAAATGGGAATCATGCCCAATATGCGACCAAAAATATATCTAGCCATTTCCTACACCTTCTCTTTAGAAAACTAACTTATTGTTTGTATGCAGCCTGGAGACGAACTGTATCAAGAGTAACCCCAACATCCAAGACATTTTTCCGTTTTGCGATCACCACATCCGGGACGTACAGGAATATCCATGGGGCTTCATCCATGATGACTTTTTGTGCTTCGGTGTATTTTTGCTGTGCCATGCTGTTGGCTGTTGCTTTCAATGCTTCATTTAGCAGCTGATCGACTTGTTCGTTCTGATAATAGCCAGAGTTATTATAGTTCGGTGGAATTCGGTCAGATGCAAAGTTCGGCCGCATTCCCCAATCCGCTTCCGCTGTACCCGTACCCCATCGCCCGATATAGAGATCCGTTCCCTCTCCGGCATCCAGCCTTTCAAATAGCGTGCCGCTCTCGTAAGCTTGCACCTCTACTTTGATCCCTACAGCTTGCAGCTGCATTTTGATATTTTCAGCAATCGCGACGAATTCCGTTGAATTGCGCGTCCACAACGTAGCTGCGAAACCATCTGGATAACCAGCCTCTGTCAAAAGCTGTTTCGCTTTGTCAACGTTGTACGGATAGCCTTGCTGTTTCGCGTAGCCTTTTACCAATGGCGAAAGCGGTGAATCGGCAGCTGTACCAAAACCGTCAGCAACCTGACTGATCAATTGTTCTTTGTTGATCGCGTAGTTCATCGCCTGCCGCACCCGCTTGTCCTTGTACTTATCCAGCTTTGTATTCATACCGACATAAATCATGTTGAGCGATGGACCGGAGTAAACATCGAGATTCGGATCTGTTCCCATACTCCGCGCATCCAGGGTCGGCAAACTTGTCACAATGTCTACTTCGCTGGCTTTGAGCATATTGACCCGCGTACTCGCCTCCGTCACAGGCTTAAACAGAATCGCTGCTAGCTTTGCCGGCTTCTCTTTATCCCAGTAACCATCAAAGGCAGCTACCTTCACAAACTGCCCGTTCTTCCATTCGCGGAATTGGTAGGGTCCTGTCCCTACTGGATTGCGGTCCAAATTGTATTTCGGATCATCGATTTTTTTTTGCAATTCTTTCAGCGATTTAAAGGTGGCAGAAGGATGTGCCATAAAGGCAACCATCGCAGAATTTGGTTCTTTCGCCACAACAGTGATCGTGTACGGGTCTACTACAGTAACCTCCTTGATAAATCCAAAAAAGCTCGCTCTTGCCATGCCATTCTCCTTGTTGCGTACGTAATCCAGATTCTTTTTCACTACTTCTGCATCAAAGGGTGAACCGTCATGAAAAAGGATTCCTTTGCGTAAATGAAAAGTCAAAGAGGTTGCATCAGTGCTTAATTTGTAATCGGTTGCAAGAATAGGGACAACCTCCCGATTTTCATCCAGCGTAAGCAATCCTTCGAACATCGTGGACAAAATATGCAGCGTGTTGCTATCCGTGGAATTCCAAGGATCAAGTGAGGTGGCCTCCGCTTCAAGAGCCACTGTTAATTCCGCATTTCGTACTGCCTTTGCTGGTACTTCTTGTTGTTGAGCATTTCCAGGCGCTGGTCCGCTTGTTGGCGGGGGTTGACCAGAATTGCTCGTACAGGCAGATAGCATGGCTGTTGCCATCAAAAAGCTGACTGTGAGTAATCTCACTCTTCTTCTCATCTGCACGTAAATCTCTCCCCTTTCTATCAATGAAGTGAAACTACTGAATTAATTAGCATGATCTATGCCAAAAAAATAGGGAGCAGTCTATGCTGCTTCCTCGTCCTGAACCGTTGATATTTGCTGGTTTTCTCCATCAATTAATCGTGCAATGAAATACTATTTGGTTTACGATATAGAATATTCGGTTATTTCTTGCAATTAATTCAACCAAACACACCCAAATAACCAAAAGCGAGGAAGGCATGATGAACGAATTCATTTTACTAGCTGGCAGCAAAGACACCCGAATCGCGCTTGTCAATCAACTTCAGGAGATTATGGACGGGTATGTGCGGATGAGTAGTTATTCCGTCGAGGAGGAACTTCCAACAACCCTTCATAATCAATTGGTCGTCCTCTCCCACCCGCTCGTATTAGAAGAGCCAAAAATAAGAGCATGCCTTGGAACAAATTGCAAACTCATCATCGCCAATAGGATCATCAATTACGAAAACATCGACAGGCTCTTATACTTACCAGCTGGAACCAAAGCTTATTACGTCAATGACTCCTTAGAAACATGTTTGGAGTCCATTGAATCACTGAAAAAGCTGGGGATTGACCACATTCATTACATACCGTATTATCCCGGCATTCCGCACGTAGAAATAATTGATCTCGCAGTGACACCAGGGGCGTTCGAGCTAATCCCTGACCATGTTCAAGATGTAGTGAGTATCGGTCCCCGCCTGATGGACATCTCGACGATTCATCAAATACTCGACCATTTCCAACTGAACGGGCCAGGAGACGTGATCTCTCAGCGCTATTTGCGTAAAATCATTCAATTGAGCAAGCGGCTGGCTGATGCCAACCAGATAGCCACAGATTTGAATAAGCATTTGAATGAGGTGCTGGATGGCGTAAACGACGGGATCTTGACAATTACGCAAGATGGCAAGATCACGGTCTTCAATGAGGAGCTCGGCCTTCTGCTCGGTGTCTCTGCCAAGCGTGTTATTGGCAGACATATTCGTGATGTCATGGATCATCCTGAGCTCATCGACTTTTTATTTGCCCTCTCACAGGAAGAGGATCGCTGGTTTACGTTCGGTGAGGTTGAAGTCATTGTTCACCGCTTCCCTTTAAACAATGACCAATCACTCGTCGCTACGTTCAAGAATGCGAGAAAGACAATCGAGTTGGAAAGATCGCTGCGCTCCGAATTGAAAAAGAAAGGCTTTGTGGCCAAATACACATTTGACGATATGATTGGGGAAAGCTCAATCCTCACGCGCACAAAGGAAAAGGCAAAAAAACTGGCAAAAACAGACCTCACCCTCCTGATCCAAGGAGAGAGCGGCACGGGCAAGGAACTTTTTGCGAGTGCCATCCACAACGCATCGCTGCGGGATAAGAGGCCGTTTCTCGCTGTCAATTTCAGCGCCATTTCTGAGGATTTGATGGAAAGCGAGCTGTTCGGCTATGATGACGGTGCATTCACAGGGGCTAAAAAAGGTGGAAAAGTTGGCTTGTTCGAGCAAGCAAACGGCGGCACGATCTTTTTGGACGAAATCGGTGACAGTAGCCTGAAGCTACAGGCACGACTTCTGCGGGTCCTGCAGGAAAAAGAGATTATGCGCATCGGGGGAAGCCAAATCATTCCAATCGATGTTCGGATCATTGCTGCCACTAACAAAAATTTGCTGCATATGATCGAACAAGGAACTTTTCGGGAAGATTTGTATCATCGGCTACGTGTTCTCTTTGTCGATCTCCCCTCCCTGCGAACTCGAACCGATGACATCCCGCTGCTCGTTCGGCATTTTATCCGACAAAGCGTACACCCACAAGTGACTATCAAGCCGGAAGTCATCGAGAGGCTCACTACCCTACCGTGGTTTGGAAATGTGCGGGAGTTAAAGAACACCATCGATTACATGCTGGCTGTCTGTGACGAGGATATCATCCAAATTGAGGACATGCCGTGGGAAAATAGCTTTTTAAAAAGCGATCATTCACATACCGAAGCGCCGGTCATTCCTGATGAAGAAGACGAGCTGCTGCTTATCTTACGGAGTATTCAAACCATCGCTGAACGTGGCGAAAGGCCAAATCGACGGAGAATAACCGAGATGAGCAAGGATTGGGCAAAGCCACTGAGCGAGCAGCAGATTCGCAGCAGATTGGATGTACTTGAATCGCGTGGATATATTGTAAAAAGCCGGGGTCCTTTTGGGACGAGGTTAACCGATGCTGGATTGAGGGTATTGAAATAAAGATGGTCTATCTATTGCGGTCCTAGGAAAAATGATTTATGGTAGTGAACTACGAAATCTGGACTCATTTGATAAGGAGATGCTCAATGAATCATCAAAAAATCGTCCATTTCAGTGATAAGGACTTGGATGGCGTATCCTGTGCGATCCTGAGTCAAATTGCTTTTTCCAAGCAAGAAGTCGATTCCCGCGGGGTAACTCCTTACTCTGTCAATCAAGACGTACAAAAGTTTATCGAAGAAGAACTCACCCCCGATATGTATGTCGTCATTACCGATGTAAGTGTCAATGACGAGGTCGCAACGCTCATTCAGAAAAAGATCGATCAGGGTCATGCGTTTGTCTTGATCGATCATCACCCAACCGCCTTACCATTGGCCTCCAAGTACGAATGGGCAAAGGTTATTACGGAAGAATCAGGAAAAAAGACTTCGGCAACGAGCCTCTATTATGATTACCTGGTAAAGCAGGGATATCTGATACCAACTAGCGTTCTCTCTGACTATGTGGAGCTGGTTCGTGCCTTTGATACGTGGGACTGGGATGCAAGCGGTACTGTACAAGCCAATCAACTGAACATTTTATTCTATATGGTCGAGCGAGACACGTTTGTTCAAAATGTGCTGGGGCGCTTGCGAGGTGAAGGTGCTCATTCAGATCAATTCGTATTTGATGAAGTAGAATCGATCCTCATCTATACAGAAGAAAAACGAATCGATGAATTTGAGCAAAAAAAGCTGAAGCAAATGAAGCTGATTCCGGTTGAAATTGATTTAGACGAGCCAAAAACGTATCAAGTGGGCGTGGTTTTCCTCGAGCAATATCACTCCACGACAGGCAATTTCTTATGTAAAAATGCGGAGATGATTGATTTCGTCGCGATGCTTGATCCTGGAAAAGGTAGAATTAGCTTTCGAACCATTCGAGAAGACGTGGATCTGTCTGTGATTGCCCAGCATTACGGTGGTGGCGGTCATCCAAAGGCTTCTGGATGTTCCTTTACGGGTGTTACGTTAAAGGCTTTCGTATACCCTGCTTTACGAACAAATTAGTGTAAAAACCAAAAAGTCCAATTTCTCCATCCATGAAATTGAGAAATTGGACAAAAACCTTTTTTATTCTACTTGTGCCTTTCCGATCTCATATCGTAGTTGTATGGAACCACTTTTTCCGTAAAGCTTCGTTTCTATCAACTTCATGTCGTGACGTGTATGAATGTTATCAAAGTAATGTTTGCCGCTGCCCAATAAGACCGGATGAATAATCATTCGGAGTTCATCAAGTAAATCAGCATGGATCAAACCTTGAACAAGACCCGCGCTTGCAGGAACAATGATATCACCCTTGATTTGTGTTTTAAGCTCTTTTATTTTGGTCATGACATCAGAATGAAGGAGTGTAATCGTATTGCCGTAGTCACCCCAATGAACTTCCGTAAGCTCACTATTATTGGTTGCTACAAACTTTTGAGTCTTATTTATCGCATCAGCCCAATCTCCCTCTTGGAACGGCCAATAGCTTGCAAAGCCTTCATAGGTGACTCGCCCCATCAAGATGGCGTCAACCCTCTGGAATAACGCAAGACCGTCATCTGTGGCGTCGATGATTCCAGGCAATGCCCAGCTTACCATATTATCTTCTTCTCCTGTCGGCCCAGTATAGATACCATTTAATGTACTGCTTACATTTGCAATTATTTTCCCCATTGGATCTCCGCCATTCTTTTAAAAGTATTATCTAAAAACTACCACATTTCGCTGCTTACTATTTCTTCTCGATTGCTCAATTTTCCTTACGAACAGTCCCTGACCTCCTACGAAAAAGGAAGGTGAGGAAAACGAAACGGTTCTCCCCACCTTCCTTCTTTTAGACACTTTTCGTCCTAGTATAGTTCAACGATCTTTGTAGCGATGTTATTGCAAAATTCCCTGTCGTGCTCCACAAAAAGAATTGTTGGCGAGTGTTCCAGGAGCAGCTCTTCAATTTGCATGCGAGAAATGACGTCAATAAAGTTTAGCGGCTCATCCCAAATATGAAGATGTGCTTTCTCGCAAAGACTTTTCGCAATGAGTACTTTCTTCTTCTGTCCGCCACTAAAAGCGGAGATATCCTTCTCAAATTGCACGCGGGAAAAGTCCAGCTTGCGCAGAATTGATTTGAACAAGCTCTCTTCGATCCCGTTGTCTCGCGCAAAGTCAGTGAGATTGCCCTTTAGATGGGAAGTGTCTTGAGAGACATACGAGATTTTCAATTGACTCCCCTTTCGGAAGGTCCCCGTATGTTGGATGTTCTCCCCACAAATGAGCTTGAGAATGCTGGATTTTCCTGAACCGTTCTTGCCTGCCAGCGCTATACGCTCTCCCTGCTCAATCGTAAAGTTGACATCTGAACAAACTAGCTTCTCTCCGTAATAAATCGAGACCTTCTCCAGTTCGGCCAGTTGATTTTTATGATAAGCAAGCTGTGCAATCTTTAAGCTCTCCTGGTTTTCAATGTTTTTCAGCAGCTTCGACTTTTCATCAATGGCGGATTGCTGTCTTTGCTCCATCGATTTGGAGCGCTTCATCATTTTCGCAGCCTTGTGGCCAACATACCCTTTGTCTATTTTGGAACCGGAATTCAATGTTCCATTTTTCGTCTTTTCCACAGCGTCTGACCAGTTGCTTGTACGTTTGGCTGCGTCCGACAAGCGTTTAATGTCTTTTTTGAGCTTCTCATTCTCAGCGAGTTCATAGTTATCCTGTCTCTGTTTATTTTCCCACCAATCAGAGAAATTCCCTTTTTGCACCTCGATGTTCGTCTTGTTGATGGATAAGATGTGATCGACACAATTGTCTAGAAATGCTCGGTCGTGAGACACCAAAATATAACCGTTTTTGGAATGGAGATAATCACTGACGAGCTCCCTTGCATGCATATCGAGGTGATTGGTTGGCTCATCAATTAACAAAAAACTGTTTTCCTTTAGAAACAAGGCGGCTAACATTACTTTCGTTTGCTCCCCGTTAGACAAAGATTCAAAGGGACGATACAGAACATCCTCTGAAACCTTTAAGAGGGAGAACTCGCGCATTAATTCCCATAGCTGATAATCCGGGACAATGTCTTGAACGATATCAATGGTCAGATATTCTTTGTTCTCGACTTGGAAAGGAAAGTATTCAAAGCTGACATGAGCAGTAATCTTTCCGCTGTATTCATATTTACCAAGCAACAGGTTGAGAAAGGTCGTCTTCCCCCTCCCGTTTCTTCCCGTAAAGCCCAATTTCCAATCCGTATCGATTTGGAAGCTCACGTTTTCAAAAATATTATCGAAACTGCCTTCATAGGCAAACGTTAAGTTATTTACATTGATTAATGACATACAATCATCCTCCTGTATAAAAATAGAAAAGCTACAAGAAAGTTACCCTCTCTTGTAGCTCAAATAAATACAGCAAATCCAACTCAAAAAGAGTTAGATATGGATATATTGATTGAGTGAAAAGATAATGTAACTTTCTTGCGTATAAAGAATAAAACATGCGAAGGATATCGCTTTTTTGTTTTATTTTTTAAGCAAGAAAAGAATCCATTATACCTTTCAGCTCCCGTCATTAATTTAACAGTATTGTATCATATCCATTTTTTAGTTTCAACAAGTTTTACTTTTTATAATTCCGACGACACGACTCCCTCGTTTTTTTTCCAGAAAAAGAAGGAAATTTAAAAAATGTTTAGAATTCTCATGCTTATTGAAATTCTTTTTTTTACTTATTGCATTCATATGGAGGAGTTACGCTATGAAAAACGTGGTAAGAAGTTTGGGTATTCTCGTCTTGGCATCATCATTCCTGATCGTACCGACACAAGCAGCAGATGCAGTAGGAAAAGGAAAAGAATCTAACGTCCGTCCACAAAAGTATATCTTTGATGGAAACTGGAAGTACGGTGATACGTTAGTAGTCGCATACGACACGTTCTTTCCGAATGGATGGATTTCGATTGAAAAAGAGCCACATCGTGGAACACAGCTTGGATATGAAATAGCGAAATATATTAATGGCGCTAATTATGGGCAAGTGGAAAGAAGCTTGAGCTTTAACATCCCTTCTGGTTGGGTAGAAATCGGTCGAGGTTATAACAGCAAGAGACAGGCTTATATCGATATCAGAAATGAGAATAAAAAACGGTACCAACCTCAAGAGCTGGAGAATAAATGGGTCGGTACCGGGGTGCCTGTACCATATGGCTGGGTCGTGGTAAATGTAAGTCTCTATGAAAAACAAATCGTAAATATCACCAGTATCCCTATTGAATCCAGCATTGAAGCGGTCAAGCACCCTTCGCCAGCCTTTGCTTATGAAATCCCAAGAGGCTGGGAGATCACTGTAGACGGAGAGCATTCTCGAATCCTCACGAGAAAGTACTAATCATTAATCAATATCTGAGATAAGTAGTCGACCTGTAGGTAGCACGATGGAAAACCATTCATGCCAACCCACAGGTCGTTTTCGTTTATCGAGCTGAAAGCTCTCCTGCGGCTTCCAAATTATATGTGCAGTTGAATCCGATTGCCAGAAGGATCCTCCGTAACAAAATGACCGCTCTCCTCCTGAACACTTGCACCGATCTCTCTTAACTGAGTGATTACTTGATTTCTCGCTCTTTCATTCGGAAGCACCAGGATAAACGATTCGAGCCCCGGACTCTTCGGATGTGGCGGTGGAGCGCCGACACCCGCCCATGTATTCAACCCGATATGATGATGGTACTTTCCAGTGGAGATGAACAGTGCTTGTGCTCCATATCGGTTCACTACTTCAAAGCCAAGTCCTTTGGTATAAAAATGTTCAGCTTCATTCAACTTCGATACATGCAGATGAATATGTCCCATGATGGTACCAGCAGGCAGACCCTTCCACGCGGTTTGTTCCCCATTTGACAACAAATCTGTAAAATTCAATGGATCTGTTGCCATGTCTACGGTACCTTCATGCCAGCTCCATTGATCAGGATCACGATCGACATAAATTTCAATCCCATTTCCATCCGGGTCCGATAAGTATAGCGCTTCACTAACGAGATGATCCGAAGACCCGATACGCAAATTCAACGCAGAGAAGTGTCGCACAACGCTAGCCAAATCAGAGCGTTTTGGCAGTAGAAGCGCGAAATGATACAAACCTGTCGAATGATTTTGTTTCGGTAATGCGTCATGAAGTTGTTCGATGGATAGTAGCACTGTTTTGCCGTCAGCAGTCAGCTCCGCCTTTGTGGCAGATTGGTTCAAGATTTTAAATCCGATTACTTCCTGATAATAAGCCAGGGAGCGATCCAGGTTCTGTACCTTGAGATTGACCTGTCGGACAAACGTATGGGGACTTTGATGAAAAGTCATGAGCGTGTTCCTCCTCGTTTATATACATGGGTGTTCTTCATACTTCTGTCAAGCTGACCATAAACGACCTTCTCTATTCCGAGATGAAGTTCCGTTTTAACTTACGATTAGTAATAAAGTTACTATAATATATCAAATGCCGATTGTCACGAAAAATCCTCTCCAAACAAAAAAGAGCGGTCTATCGCTCTTTTTTCGACGTTCTTTTAGATCGCTTTCTCCACGATTTCTGCAATGTCCAGCGTTTTGACGAGGTGCTCCATCTCTTTTGCCTTTGTCCCGTCACTCATCATGGTCAGACAGTATGGACAGTTGCTGCCGATTGTCGTTGGATTTAGACGGAGTGCCTGCTCCGTACGCTCAATATTTACACGTTTTCCTTGTGTTTCTTCCATCCACATCATCCCACCGCCTGCCCCGCAGCACAGCGCATCTTGTTTGTTGCGCGCCATCTCCAGCATTTGAACACCTGGAATGTGGGTAAGGATTTGCCGCGGGATATCGTAAATATCGTTATACCGCCCGATGTAACAGGAGTCGTGATAAGCAATGGATTCGTCGACTTCCTTCGTCGGCTTGATCCGTCCTTCCTGCATCCACTTCCAGATCAATTCTGTATGATGATAGACTTCTGCCTCGAACCCGAATTCTTGATATTCATGCTTAAACGTATTGTACGTATGCGGGCAAATCGTGACGATCTTCTTGACGCCATAAGCTTGGAAGTTCGCGATGTTTTCCTGGCAGAGCTGCTGGAATAAAAACTCGTTCCCCATGCGACGAGCTGTATCCCCGGAATTACGCTCCTCATTGCCCAGAACAGCAAAAGAAATACCCGCCGTATTCATAATTTTGACGAAAGCCTGCGCGATCTTTTGGCTACGAAGATCAAACGATCCCATGGAGCCGACAAAGAACAAATATTCGAACTCCTCTACCTCACTCACGGTAGGCACTTGGATGTCTTCGCGCCCCTCTCGCCACTTCAACCGCTCTTTTCGGTTAATCCCCCACGGATTGCTCTGTCGTTCGATATTTTGGAAATAGCGAGATGCTTCATGCGGCATACTACCTTCCGTTAACACGAGATAACGGCGCATATCGATAATTTTTTCCACATGCTCATTCGCTACTGGACATTGATCCTCGCAATTTCTGCACGTTGTACAAGCCCATAGCTCTTCTTCCGTAATGACGTCTCCGATCAGCGTAGGAGCTTGTACTGCGGTAACAGCCACTTCATCATACATTGGATGGTTCCCTCTTGCCTGCGCAAACGCAAAGGAAGGCATCCATGCCGTACGTGATGTAATCGCTGAGCCTTTTTCCGTCAGATGATCGCGCATTTTCACAATCAGATCCATTGGCGATAGCGTTTTGCCTGTACCGGATGCAGGACACATATTGGTACATCTACCGCATTCCACGCAGGCGTACAGGTCAATCAACTGATTTTGCCGGAAATCCTCGATCTTTCCGACGCCATAAGTCTCTTGCTTTTCATCCTCAAAATCAATGGATGTGAGCTTCCCGACAGGTTTGGTATCGCGCAACATGATATTTACAGGCGCGAATAGTACATGCGCGTGCTTGGATTGCGGGACATAGACCATAAACGCAAGGAGCGTAAGTAGATGAACCCACCAAAACAGATAGAACAGTGCACCAGCTATCTCAGGGGGTATCCCAGCGAACAAGCTAGCGATCAACGATGAGATGGGAGCATGCGCCCCACCTGAATCTCCCAGCCATAGGTGCTCAAAGGCTAAAGTAAAGAAAATCGATAGCATCAGTGTTGTTAAAAAGATAATCACAAGCCCTGATTTAAACCCTCGTTTCAAACGCTTTACTTTCTCAATATAGCGACGATAGTAGGCATAACCAACTGCGAGCAGCACGAGAAAAGTCGTAATCTCCTGACTGAGACTGAAATACTTGTGAGCCTCTCCCATCGGGTATTCAAAGCCTTTGACGAACCCTTTGATAATGAGTTCAATCGCCCCAAACTGAAGAATGATAAAGCCGTAAAACATGATGATATGCATGACACCGCTTTTCGGATCTTTCAAGAGCTTTGTTTGGCCAAATACTTGCGTGAGAAATTCTTGGATGCGTATCGCGGCATCCTTCTTCAGGTTTGCTTTTTTGCCGAGCTTGATAAAGGCGATTCGGCTGTACACGATTTGTACGAATAAATATGTGGCATACCCTGTTATGGCGAGAAATGCTACAAAGTTTAGGAAGGATAACATGGATGAACCTCCTCAAGTAAGACCAGCAATGAATCGGAGCAACTTTTCATGCACCGATTCATTGCTTGGGAAGCCTACAGTGACGATAGCTACTTTCCCTTGAAATCTCATCTGGTTCCTCCAGATTCTACTGAAAGCTTTGATCGCCTTGGAGCAAGCGTCGGGCAATCGTACGCTTTTGGATTTCCGTCGTACCGTCAGGAATTCGCAAGGTTCTTGCCCATCTCCATACTTTTTCCAGCTTCATTTCATTCGTTAAGCCCATGCCCCCGTGGATTTGTATGCATCGGTCGACAACTTTCTGCAACATTTCCGTACAATAAGCTTTGATCATCGAGATTTCCTTGAGCGGGAGCTTTTCTTGATTTTCCATTTTCCACGCGCAATGCAGCAGCATATTACGTGCGGCATAGATCTCCATCGCGCAATCAGCGAGCATCATTTGTATCGCCTGATGGTTCCCTATTGTGACGCCGAAGGTCTTGCGTTCATTTGCGTATTGGATCGCTTTGTCCAGCGCCCACTGTGCCGCACCTACACATGTCGCTGCCATAACTACCCTTCCCACATCAACGCCGTGCAAGGCTTTACCGAAACCTTGATTTAATTCGCCGATGATATATTTTTCATGAACCCGCGCGTTTTCTATGGAAATGATCCCGATCCGCGACCCCAGGTGTCCCATATACGGAATGGATGAGGTTGCTACACACGTTTTTCCGTCAAACGGGACAAGGAAGCAGGTAATTCCGCCCTTTCTTTTTTCCACTAGTTCGGGATCGGTGATGGCGAAAATGATCCCGTATTTGGCGTAATGCGCATTGGTAATCCACTGCTTCGTCCCATTCAGAACCCAGTGTTCCCCATCCTTCACGGCTTTGGTCTTTATCGCCCATACATCAGAGCCTGCGTCTGGTTCACTCAGTCCGAAACATAACGTAATTTCGCCTCTGGAGATACCGGGCAATAACTCGGCTTTGGTATCAGGGTGCATCCCCAACAGTGCTGGTGTGAGTCCGCCTGTAAACAGACCCGCCGGGAACATTTCCATGACTAACGGGTCCAGACCGTATTTTTTCATGATGGCTTCATATATCAGAGCGACAGAAATCGGGCCAAAATCATCTCCCGATCCCCCCAGCTCTGACTCACCAAACATCGTATAGAATCCGGCTTCTGCTGATTTTAAGCGAACTTGTTTCAGCGCTTCTTGTACCCCAGGTGAAAGCAAGCCATTCTCGTCATAAAAATATCTTTCATTTTCCAGCTCTTTTTGATATTTCTTGCGAAGCGGGTCAATTTCTACTTCAACGAATCGATAAATCGCGGAGATTACCTCTTTGATTTCCTCTGAAACCTGAAAACTGATCATGTCTGATACCCTCCCTCATTATCCTTTTCTAACCTCAAACTGGGCACTGACCTTCACTTCTCCTGCTTCATTGACGGCTTCTGCTTCACATAGCCAACGATCTTCCTTTTCAGCTACAACGGAGCCTTTTACGATGATTTTTTCTCCCGGTCGCGTCATACCTCGAAACCGAACGGAGAACTTCAAGAGATCATCTGCATGAAACCACGTATGGATTGCTTGCCCGACAAAACCCATGATCATCATGCCGTGGGCGATGACGCCACCAAGCCCCGCTTTTTCGGCAACGGGCACTACCGTATGAATAGGATTGAAATCACCTGAGGCTCCGGCATAGCGGACGAGCTGGCTATGCGTTATTTCTTCTTTATAAAGCGGTTCGAATGGTTTACCGATCATGTTCAGTCCCCCCTAATGTCTTTCGATGATGGTCGAACGTCCAACGACAACGGTTTCACCATGTTGATTGACGAACTCTTTTTTGATGACGACGAAGTTCATGGCCGCTTTTGTGTATACGTCCTCCACTTCTCCATAAACCGTTATGTCATCCCCGATTCGGATTTTGCCTAAGTACTCATATTCTTGTCCACCGTGGAGAACTTTTTCAATTTTCAGACCCAAATTCATTGAGACGGACGTTTGAGAACCCCAAAATTCGATGACAGTGGGAAACGTTGGGGGAATGAACTCGTCCTCACCGTCAATGGACTGATTATTATCAAGGGCGCACAATAGCTCCCTGACTTTGCATCGCTCCACTTTATAAGTAAAAGGTTCCAGCTTGATCCCAACCCGATCGTCTTTTTGTTTGTTCATGAGTTTCCTCCCTGATATGGCATCGATTAACCGGTTGAGTTGTTCTTTCTTTTCTCTTCGCCCACCAAAGCTCTGCGGACAGTATTACGCCTACATCCCGAGATTTTTTGCGATAATGTCCATGGAGACTTGCGTCGATACATTTTCTCCATTCATATGCCGGTAGGTCAGATCATCGACAAAGGTCTGAGCCATGGAAATTTCCGTAGCCATCTCCGCCATCTCGAATTGTGTATTTTGAAAGGAACTGATTGGTTTACCGAAAGCGTGTCGCTCTTTTACGAAAGTCATGGTCGTCTTGAGCATCTCTTCAGCCACAACTAACGCGCCAATTGCGATCATAATCCGCTCTTGTTGCAGCTTATCCATCAGGTAGTAGAAGCCCTTGCCTTCTTCACCAAGCAGATTGGATACAGGGACACGTACATCCTCAAAAATCAGCTCTGCCGTATCCGTAGAATGCTGCCCCAATTTCTTCAATTTGCGACCACGAGAAAAACCCGGTGTACCGTCCTCAACTAAAAGGATGCTGATGCCTTTATGAGCAGGTGTAGCTGTTAGGTCTGTCTTGACGCAAATGAAGAATAGCCCTGCATTGATTCCATTAGAGATAAATGTTTTTTGTCCATTGATGATATAGTGGTCTCCATCTCGCACGGCAGTTGTCCGCATTCCCGCCAAGTCGGAGCCGATGCCTGGTTCCGTCATGCCGATCGCTGTCGTAATCTCACCAGATACGCATTTGGGCAAGTACTTTTTCTTCTGCTCCTCGGTACCGTAGCGTTCCAAATAGGGAACGATAATGGAACTACTCATACTTGCCAAGCCGCCTACTCCAACTCGACTCAATTCTTCGGCCAAAACCATGTGAAAACCAAAGTCGAGTCCAAGTCCGCCGTACTCAGGTGCAACTTGCGGGCATAGAAACCCTTGCTCGCCAGAAAAGGGCGATTTCTTTTAAATAAATCAAATGTCGCTGGCTTCGATGCCGGAATGGTTTGTGACATCAATTATCCCTCCAAGTACAGTTGATTAGCCGATACGATACATCGTAACGACACACGCCCCGCCAAGGCCCAGGTTATGCTGGAGAGCGACACGCGCACCCTCGACCTGCCGTTTGTCCGCCTGGCCACGCAGCTGCCAAACTAGCTCGGTGCATTGTGCCAGACCAGTTGCGCCCAATGGATGACCTTTTGACATTAAACCGCCTGATGGATTGACAACGTAGGTTCCACCGTATGTGTTATGGCCATCGCGGATGAACTTTTCTGCCCCGCCTTCTTCACACAGTCCCAAGCCTTCGTAGGTAATAACCTCATTGGGAGTAAAGCAGTCGTGGAGCTCTACTACGTTGACCTCATCGGGACCGATCCCGGCCATTTCATAGACTTGATCTGCTGCACGGCGGGTCATATCAGCTCCAACTAGATTGAGGAGAGACTCATGTGTCACATCGGTGTCTGTTGTGAGCGCCTGCCCCACAATTTCAACGGCATTGGTAATCCCGTGCTTAATCGCGAAGGACTCACTGCACACAATCGCTGCCGCAGCTCCACAGGTTGGGGGGCAAGCCATCAGCCGTGTCAAATTCGGCATTAAGGCTGGAGCGTTCAATACCTCTTCCACCGTCAGCGGCTTATGAAAAAGCGAATAAGGATTCTGAATGGCATGACTTCTCGTTTTCACAGATACTTTGGCAAAAATGTCTGGGTTGGCTCCGTACTTTTCAAGGTATTCCTTTCCTGCTGCTCCAAAAAACTTAATCGCGTTCGAAGTGGAATCCGGCACGTCTGGCCACAGCTCTTTCAAGCGATTTTGTGCCCACCCTAACGGAGGAGTCCGATCTGTCCAGACACTTGCCAGTGCGCCTGGTTTCATTTCTTCAAAACCAACTGCCAGTGCGCAATCTACCATACCCGATTCGACTGCTTGCCTCGCCAAAAATAGCGCAGTAGAACCGGAAGAGCAGTTATTATTGACGTTAATGATCGGAATCCCTGTCATCCCGACCGTATACAAAGCTCGTTGCCCACATGTACTGTCTCCATATACGTAGCTCGCATAAGCTTGTTGGATGTCAGAATAGTGAATGCCCGCCTCTTCTATTGCACCTTTGACTGCTTTGGATGCCATCACTTCATACGGTTCATGCGAGCCAGGCTTAGTAAACGGTACCATATTTACTCCGATGACTTTTGTTTTTCGACTCATGCTTCTTCCCCCTTTGGACGATCACTGAACTTTTCACATCTATTAGGTAAAGCAAATGTCGTGCCAACACGTTTTTTCGCCAATGATCGACTCTGTCAAAGTCTCCTTGCACATTGTGTATGTGTTGAATACAAAAACAACGATAGAACTGTATAAAATCCATACACTCCTCTTAAACAAATACCTCTTTTTCCTTAAGCACTGCAATTTGTGCGTCGGTATAACCCAGAGATTTCAATACCAGAATAGAATGCTCACCAAGTTTGCTTCCGATATGCTTATATTCTGGCTGGGCTGCGGAAAATTTGATTGGAAAACCAAATTGTCGCTGTGTTGTTCCGTCCGGTTTCGGTACATCCACAATCATCTCACGCGCCTTCAATTGCGGATGCTCGCACGCTTCTGCAAAAGTGAGTACGGGTTCAACACACGCTTCCATCTCCTGAAAAATAGCTGTCCATTCAGAGAAGGTTTTCGCTCGAAACGCGTTACGAACATAATCTTTAAAAGCTTGGACATCCTCTGGAGATTCGCTGAAAGACAATGGCAACAGATCCTCGCCTCCTATTGCCTCGCACAACAGCTTGCGGAATTGGGGTTCGAGACTTCCTACAGAAAAATACCGTCCATCTTTTGTTTCATAGTAGTCGTAAAAGATCCCGCCGTTTAACCGCATTGCCTCTGCCTGAGGCTCCACTCCACACGCAAGATAACCAGCGCCATGGATCGTATTCAGTACGAATGCAGCATCCGTCATGCTGACATCAATGTATTGACCTTCACCCGTCCGCTCGCGATGCAGTAAAGCTGCCAGCATCCCGATCACGGAATGAAGCGAACCACCCGCAATATCAGCGATATGAAAACCATGCGGAGACGGAGGCGATCCTTTGCGCCGGGAGTAATCATTGATTCCTGCAATGGACAAGTAGTTGTTGTCATGCCCAGGTCGATGATGGTACGGTCCAGTCTGACCATATCCGGTGATGGAACAATAGATTAGTCGTGGGTTAATCGCTCGCAGCGTCTCAAATCCAAGACCGAGTCGCTCCATGACCCCTGGACGGAACTGCTCAAGGACAATGTCGTATTCTTTTACGAGCTCTTTCACGATCTCTACGGCCTCTTGCTTTTTCAGATCCAGTGCGATGGAAGATTTCGAGCGATTCAAATAGCCATGGGCTGCCGTTACTCCCCCATCTACTTGCTTGCCTTGTCTGATACTGTCAGGTCGGGTGAACGATTCCACGCGAAGAACTTCTGCTCCCAGATCAGCCAGCATAGTCGTGGCAAAAGGCCCCGGCAGTAAATTCGAGAAATCTAGCACTTTATAGCCTCGTAACAAGCTCATTCTTTCACCTCATTCAGATTTTTGGGTAACTGTTTAAAGGTAGCGCTGGCTATCGCCAGAAGTTTGCCTGTACCGTTTCGTACTTCTCCCTCGCCTGTTGCAAGACTTTTGCCTATATGGCGGATTTTTGCTGTTCCGACGATGAGATCACCCTCTTTGGCAGAGGCCAAATAATGAATGTTTAAATTGACCGTGACCAAGCGATGCCCCGTATGCGTGCGGATTGTCAAACCAATCACGTGGTCGAGCAAGCTCGCTATGACACCTCCGTGCAACAAATTTCCGGCATTCAACAATTCAGGCGTGATGGGCAGCTCAACTACCACATGACCTTCTTCCATACGGGTAATTTGCATGCCAATATGTTGCTCGAATCCTGCTTCTATCCTTTTTGGGCGTTCTGTAATGGACATACTCTCACCTCGCTTTACTGTTTACTAAGACAACATCAGTGTTGGTTTATATAGAAATGCAAATGCCATGCCATGCCAAAGAAGCTTCGTTCATATTTGAATGAAATGCATGCGATGTAAGTTCTTTGCGCAAGAAAATCGTACACATCTAAAACAGTTGTATGAAATCTATACAAGATGACAGTCGACAACCAAAACAAAAAACCCTTGATTTCTCAAGGGTCAACTCACGGGCTCCTATTAAGGTGTCACAATAGCGGGAAATGGATCAAAGTCATCCAATAATGCTAAAAACCCGTTGATATGAGTCGCGTCACCGGATACTTCTATTTTTCCCGTTGCCATAGCTTGATCGAGTGGTAGACGACCAAGCATCAATGCAAAGAAGTTCATGCGATCCGTAACTATCGTAACATCTGGATGAGTGGCATGCTTATTTCCTTTGTTCACGAGAACGGAATTTTCCAGATACATCACAAACGATTGGTCTGAATCTGAGATCGTTACATTCATCGTGAGCTTTTTGCCATCTGCTTTTGGGCCGTTAAGTTTCACGGCTAACAGGGTTAAGAAATCGGAAATGGGCATGTAGGTAATGATTCCCGATACATCAACTGAAGAGTTGTCCTTATTGACCCCATTGCGCAGCTCTTCGGCCCCAACCAAATACATGTTTCGCCAATTCGCGGATTCCGCTTGATACCCCAATTGTTCAAACGCATTGGCCAGCAAATTCTTCGCTTCTGTATGAGTGGGATCAGCCATGACCACATGCTTGAGTACTTGCGCCACCCAGCGATACTCTCCTTTTTCAAAATCAGCTTTTGCCTGCTGCAAAATGTTACTTGCCCCACCCATGTACTGAACATATTTCTCGGCAGCTTCCACCTGTGGCAGCGGGTCCAAATCAGAAGGATGCGCACTGTAATAGCCGAGATAAAAATTGTAGATCCCTTTTACGTTATGCTTAAGCGTTCCATAGTACCCTCGATTTCCCCAGTATTTATCTAAGGTGTCGGGAAGCTTGATTGTTTCTGCTATTTCCTCCATTGTATATCCGTGATTGGCTAAACGCACCGTTTGATCGTGCATGTATTTATACAGATCGCGCTGCATTTTCAGATGCGCAATGGCGTTTTCTTTGCCCCATACTGACCAAGCATGGATCATTAACAGGGCATCAATTTCTTCTGCCTCAAACAAGTCAATCGTCTTATCCAGGGCGTTTGCCCATAGCAAAGCATCTCGCGTTTTTGCTCCTCTAACGGTGTAGATTTGATGCATGGTTTTATTGGCATTTTCCGAGACAAACAATGCTTTGTAATCGCGAATATAGAAATGCATTTCAGCAGGTGCTTCTGTATTGGGCGTTAATAAAAATTCGAAGGTGATTCCGTCGATTTCCATGGTCTGTGTCTCGTTTACGATATCAACCGTAGGCAGTGCAAAGCTGAACTTACCCGAATTGGTTACAGGGCCAATCCCTACAGAAATTGTTCCAGTAGTGCTGACGGGTAGATTTTTACCAAATTGATACCCAGCACGACGAGCCATAATCGTACCAAGCAGCACATTTTCGCTCAGTGCTTCTTTTGTAAAATGCTGTGGTGCGATAATCGGGATGTCGGGATTCTTCGCATACTGAAGTGCGGCTTCGGTACCAGCAAAATGATCTCCGTGACTTTGGCTGATAATAATGGCGGTAACCGGTTTTTTTGGACGATGCTGATAATATAACTCCATCGCGGCTTGCATGGATTCTACCCCTGCTAACGTATCAACAACAATGACTCCCTCTTTACCTTCGATGAAAAATGTCGTGACGATAGATTGTCCACGAATTTGATAAACGCCCTCTAGTACTTTGAACAACCCTGTAATCGCATGCAACTGAGAATTTCTCCACAAGCTAGGATTTACGGTATCGGGTGCTGGCTGATCAAGGAACCCGAGTTTTTCGATGTCCCAAACGACCTTTCCAGCCTCATTTTTTATGACTTTTGCTTCGATGGGAGCGAGGTAGCCTCTATTTGCATCCGCGAAATCTTGCTTGTCTTCAAAATGGAGAGAGGCATAAACGGCCTCTTGTGCTTTTTTAGTAAAAGGCGTCGCCGGCAATGACTGATTAATTTTCGAATCTGCCATTTCTATACCCCCAAAGGTTTATTTTTTTGAATATTCATCGGATATTTTGTCCATGGGCCCCTATTTGTATACATTTGGAAAAACACCAAGGCCATCGCTACGGCAAGAGCGATGGTCCGTAAAGCACGGCAGTTCATCCAAGAACTTGTTAATCACCGTAACTCCTACACCCGCATACGTATTCATTTCTTCAAAAGATGCATGGTTCTCTTCCAAGGAGATTGTTTTCGTGACCAGTTTCCCAGGGGCAAGACGCCCGCTTTTCACTAAACGAAGCATCGTTGAAAATTCAGGCAAAGGCATGCCGATCGACCCGATAATCTGCGCTTCTTGCCGGAGCAAAAAGTTAATAGGGACGGGAGTAAGACCGCCGTTCGGATTCGAGCTCATGCCAATCTGGACATGTCTTCCCCGTTTTGTGAGACTCAAGAGCGCATTTAAAAACGTTTCTTGGATACCAAGCGCTTCAATGGAGACGTTCGCACCGCCTTTTGTTATTTCGCGTACCGCTTCTGGCGCGTTTACTTGCTTGCTGTTTACGACAGCCACTGCTCCCAGCTCTTTCGCTACTGCCAATTTTTCGCAGTTGCCCCCACGCTTTGCGTATCGACTTCGACAGGCTGCATCCTTTGTTCCAAGTTGGCGATAAACCGATCAATCTCCTGAATAACGCCGAGTACTTCTGTTGTCACGGCTTCAAAAGAGGGCTTCTCCAAATCTTGCTGGAGCGCTTGTAAAATAGCTGGAGTGTGCGTACGATTGGCTGTTTTTAGTTTCTGTAATTTTTGGATACGTTCCGCGGCACTTGTTCCTTTGACAACATGCTGCTGTTTCTTTTGCAATTCGAATACTTGCTGAATTTGCTCCGTAACATCAACCATCAAGAATGCCCTCCGAACATTCGATGTGAGAAAGGATGTCTAGATAATCCTTCTATACAAAAGCAAGGATCATACCAAAAGAAAATCATTGTTTATTGTAGACAAATCGTCATTTGTTTGAGGGGAGTTGTTTGAAATCATTACGATACGAGCACTTTCTTCAATTCTTCCGTCAACAGTGGAACGACTTCAAACAAGTCTCCCACGATTCCGTAGTCGGCAATTTGAAAGATTGGGGCTTCCGGGTCTTTGTTAATGGCCACGATTATCTTTGAATTTGACATCCCCGCCAAGTGTTGAATAGCACCTGAGATGCCGCACGCAATATACAGATCGGGTGTTACTACTTTTCCTGTTTGTCCGATTTGCAAGGAGTAATCGCAGTAATCGGCATCACAAGCTCCACGGGAGGCTCCCACTGCTCCACCAAGTGCTTGAGCCAATTCTTGCAGTGGTTGAAAGCCTTCCGCGCTTTTCACACCACGCCCACCCGCGACGATGATCTTGGCCTCGCTGAGATCGATACCACTTGCTGTTTTTCGCACGACTTCCTTGATGATGGTACGAAGATCAGTGATTTCTGGCTGAAATTCTACGAGTGTAGTTTGCACTGCCGTCTCTATGATTTCAAAATTATTGGGGCGCAGGGTTGCGAACACCATTCCTTCTTGGAAGTTCTTTTTCTGAAACGCTTTCCCCGCATAGATCGGACGAACAAACGTGATTTGCTCTCCGTTTGTCTCTACAGCCGTACAATCTGAAATGAGTCCCGCTCCGCATTTGGCTGCCACTCTTGGAGAGATATCTTTTCCCAATGATGTATGACCAACCAAGACGGCGTCTGGTTGCACTTCGTGAATGAGTTGCATAAATGCTTGGCTATACGCCTCAGAAGTACCCGTAGATAGCGCTTCGTTTTTCGTTATATACAAGGTAGTGGCTCCGTATTTGCTGATATCCTGCACATACGCCTCCGCATTCGGCGAGAACAGCGCCGCGATGACTTCTCCTCCTGCCGCGACCTGATTCGCGACAGTTAACACCTCGAAAGATACATTTCGTAATTTTCCGTCCTTTACTTCGGTAAACACCAGAACCTTTTTGCTCATGATGAATCCTCTCCTTTTTCTTTATATGACCTTCGCTTCTGTGCGCAGCAGCTGTGCCAATTCGGTTACCTGTTCCTTGATTTCTCCGTTCATTAGGCGACCTGCTTGCTTCTTGGCTGGCAAATACTGCTCGACAATCGTTGTGCGGGCCTTTCTCTCATCAATGGCGAGAGCCAAATCTTCCGGAGTCAAGCGCTCCATTGGCTTTTTCTTCGCTTTCATAATGCCTGGCAAAGACGGGTAGCGCGGCTCATTTAACCCTTGCTGAGCTGTCGCCAAGAATGGAAAACTTACTTCGATGACCTCCATATCGCCTTCTACGTCTCTTTCGACCGTCGCTCTGTCGCCATCGATTGTAAGCTTCGTAATCGTGGATATATGTGGGATACCCAGGGCCTCTGCAACCCGAATCGCAACCTGTCCTCCCCCCGTATCTACTGACGTATTGCCCCCAAGAATCAAATCAAATGACTGATCCTTGATGGCTGCTGTGATCAAGCGAGCAATCGTATATTCATCAGCTTCGGTTTCACCTGGATCGACGAGTATCGCTTTATCCGCTCCCATCGCAAGTGCGGTTCGAAGTGCGCCCTCCGCACGTTCTGGGCCAACGGTGATCACGGTGACCTCTGCTCCGTTTTCTTCCTTGAGCTTGACTGCTTCCTCGACAGCATACTCGTCATAAGGATTCACGATAAACTCGATGCCTTCTTCATTGATCTGCCCGTTCTGAATCACGATTTTTTCTTCGGTATCAAAGGTTTGTTTTAACAAGACTAAAATGTTCATCTATGTTCTCCTCCAGGCTTCGTTTCTTTTCGTTTACTTCGGCTGCATTCGCAGTGCACCATCTAAACGGATGACTTCCCCGTTTAACATCGGGTTTTCGATAATGCTTTGAACGAAATGGGCAAATTCATTCGGCTGTCCTAAACGCTGCTGGAATGGCACCATGGCGCTTAGCGCTTGCTTGAGATGCTCGGGAGCTCTGCCTAGCATGGGCGTCTCAAAAAGACCTGGTGCGATTGTAACGACACGAATGCCATACGAGGATAGATCCCTTGCAATCGGAAGCGTCATCCCAACGACTCCTCCCTTCGAAGCACTCCTATTTTTCCTTCAAAGGCAGCAGCAGAAGCTGTATTGACGATAACACCTCTTTCCCCTTGCTCGTTCGGTTCGTTTTCGCTCATTTTCTCAGCCGCTAACCGAATGACATTAAAGGTTCCGATCAAGTTGACATGAATAATTTTGGTAAGCAGAACGAGATCGAATGGGCCGTTTTTGCCATACATTTTCTGGGACCCGCCGATACCTGCGCAGTTAACAACCGCCGTTGTCTTGCCGAATTTTTCCACACCTTGGTCTCATGCTGACCTGAAATTGGCTTCTTCGACGACGTTTGTCTTAAGTAGAGAACCTGTCCGCCCAGCGCTTCAGCGAAAGTGATGCGCAACTCTTCTTTGACCGCAGCACGTAATGCGTTCATCGGTGGATTGTCGATAGTGACAATCGCGATTCTCTCTCGTTTACAACCTTTACCAGACTCATCGCTGTCTCTCCTTACATCTCGATTTTGTAAAAAAGAAATAGCAAATGTCATGCCAACGCAAACAAGTAGTTTCATAGGACAAAATCAATACGAAAGCTGTCGGATTGTTTGATTTTCAAACAGGCATTCCAACCAAACTATCTTCTTTTCAGACATTTTACACGGTCTCTACATGAGGTGGAACTTCTTTGGACGGTTGATCCGGTCTGACAAACAACAAAAAGAGAATCCCCGTTACGATGAAAAGCCCCACAATGACGTACAGTGAGTAATGAAATCCGAGCACAAGGTTATTACCTGCTGCTTGCACTAAAATTCCTGTTATAACCGGAGCAACGATGGAAGCCATATTGGTAATGAACGAAAAAATGCTCGTCATGAAACCAGCGCGTTCAGGCATGAGCTTAATCAATATTTGCGGACCTACAGCAGCATTACTGTAACTCGATGTTTTGGCTAGACACAAAGCAATATAAATCCAGATAAAAGACTCAAAAGCAGGCATCATAGCGAGAAAAAGGCCACCGATGAGCGTGACGATCCCTGGTACCAGAACCCGCGATTTGAAATAGCTATTGGTTTTCTTATAAATGCGATCTGAAATGGATGAGAGCAGCAATACCATGACGGTGGCTGCAATACCGCTTCCAGCGACTGCATAAGCCATGTTCATTGGCTCTAGTTGCAGTACCTTTGTCATATACAGTGGCAGCCAAACGAGTAACCAAGTGGAGAGCCACAGCGCAGAGAACGCTAAAGCGAGGGTCAGAAAACAAGCGGGATTGCGCAATACGGGAGCTATATCAGCCCATCTCAACTTTTTCACATGGGATGGAGCCGTTTGATTACTTGGATGATTCTTGTTTTTTCGATCCACAAACAACCAGACGAAAACCAAAATCAGACTGACGACACCTAAAAGTGCAAACGTCAACCGCCAGCCATACTTTTCTATCAGGGCAACAAGAATCGGCGCTGAAATAATTCCGCCGACACTGGCACCAGAGACGATGACAGCAAACGCTATTCCTCGTCTTTCGGGAGGAAACCATTTGGCAGCGTGACTCATCGCTACCGGAGTAAACGGCCCCTCAAACGCTCCCAGCATTAACCGATACAAGATCAGCATCGGCAATGTCATAATGGCGTAGGAACCAAACTGCAGAACTGTCCAGGCAAGCAATAGAACCACGATCATTTTCGAAGTCCCGATACGATCTGACCATGTCCCTCCTAATAAAGCTGAGATGGCAAACAACCAATAAAAACTGCTTCCGACCATTCCCCATTGGGCACTATTCAAGCCAAGCTCCTTCATCAACGGATCAGCTGCATATCCAATGATCGCCTTATCCGCATAGTTGATGACATAAGCAAAAAACAAGAGTGTTAGGACAATCCAGCGCATGTAATTACTCCCCTTCCATTCTTTAGCTGTTATTGAAAACGGGGAAAATAGCAAGATGAGTTGGTAGGGTTTCCTCCTTTCGGGTACAACCTTTAATTAGACGCAATATTCAGAAATAGCAAATGTCATGCCAACCACACATGATTCTTTACTTTCTCTTCCTTTCCTTTTGGCTGGATGTTGTTATGTATAGTGATGAAACACACCTTACAGACAGATGTAGATAATACAGACAAGTTGGCATAAAAAAATGACTTCCGTCCCATCCAGAAGTCATCCACGCTTTACTCTTGTACCGTTAATTGGTATTTTTTCAGACGATCATATAGCACGGATCTGCTTACTCCCAGTAATTTGGCAGCCTTGGATTTGTTGCCGCCCGATTGCTCCAACGCTTGTTGTACGGCCGCTCTTTCTGCCTTTTCCATAAGGGAGCTCTCTGAATCAAATGAGAATGCGGTGAATTCATTTTTTCCATGACCCAACATGTATTCGGGCAAATCTGCCAGCTCGATTTTTCCGTGTTCACTGAACAGCATCGCGCGCTCCATGACATTTCGAAGTTCACGTACATTGCCCGGCCAATCGTAATCGATCATGGCTTTTTCGGCAAGCGGGTCAATTCCCGTAATGCTTGTCCCGTTCAAGCGATTTAATTCTTCCATGAAGAAAGGAATAAACACCAAAATATCTTTTTTCCTTTTCGCCAGTGGCGGGATTTCAAAAGAGATGACGTTTAATCGATAGAACAAGTCGTTTCGGAATTCCCCATTTCTGACCATTTCCTCCAGGGAACGATGCGTTGCTGCTATAATGCGTACATCGACTTGGATGCGCTCTGTTCCACCAACCCGATAAAATTCCTTTTCTTGGAGGACACGAAGCATTTTCGCCTGCAGTTGCAGCGACATATCTCCTACTTCATCTAGAAACAGAGTTCCCCCATTTGCCAAATCAAACTTCCCTTTTTTACCTTTTTGCTTGGCACCCGAGAAGGCTCCTTCTTCATATCCAAAAAATTCTGATTCCAATAAATGCTCTGGGATCGCGGCGCAATTGACCGTTACAAAAGGGCCATTACTGCGCCAGCTCATGCTGTGGATCGCATGGGCGAACAGCTCTTTTCCGGTTCCACTTTCGCCTCTGATCAGAACTGTCGAATTTCCTTTGGCTGACTTCATGGCGCTACGTATAATTTTCTCCATCTGGGGGTCTTGTGTGAGAATCTGCTCAAATGAGAAGCGGGAGGTCTCGTGCTGCACTTGTGGGGTTTGCTTCTCTTCTTTTTCACTCTTTTCCAGTCTACGTACAACTTCTTTCATTTCGTGCAGGCCACGGAAGGAGATTTTTCCGATAACCCCGATGATTTCGTCGTCTTTCATAATGGGGACGCGATGCACGGTATATCGAATGCCTTTTACCTGCATCATCTCGCTATATTCCGGTAGACCTGATTTCATGACGCGGTCGAGTCCCAATTGAGGGAGGACGTCATGGATTGGCTTGTATAAAATCTGCGATTCTTCAAACTCAAAAAGTTCAAGTAAGGATGGACTCACGAAGTTAACTTCTTTCCATTCATTGATCATGATAAGACCTTCGTACGCATTATCGATGACCGTCTGCAAAATACTCTTCCATTTGACTACGCTCTGTAACTCCTGGGCCATTTTTTCCACTTGTGATACATCTTGAAACAAAAGGATACACCCTTTTTTCCCAAAGCGAGAAATACGGGTAACAGCATGACTATTCCCTAGTTGTAGCCGATAATGATCGGAAGGCTCCATGGACTCTAATTGAATACCTGAAATGAGCGAAGTTACCTCACGCTGGAGCAGTTCTGCTTGTGTCAGCCCTGTCATTTTGCAAATTTTCTGATTTACGAAGGTAATCCGTTCAGAATCATCTGTGATGATCGCGCCGAGCTCTGATCGTACCAGAATTTCTTCTAGTTGATCCTTCAAAGAACTTGTAGCTCGAAACAATGTGAAAATGATGTCCGTTTTGGTAAGCATTCCGGTCACTTGGTGGTCATCATTCAAAATGACGATGTTCCCTACTTCTGCTCTTTGAATGATTTCTTGGATGTCGCTGACCGAACTGTCAATGTGAGTCCAAATGACGTCTTTTTTAATGAGTGGATGAATGACGCTCGTCAATGGTTGTCCATCCAGAATGGCTTGATTGAGGCTGCTTCTGGTCAGCACTCCATGCAATTTTTGATACTCATCGGTAACAGGAATCGTATCCCATTTAGTCCGCTGTACGAATTGAATAGCGTCAGACAAGGTATGTTCGGGGGAGAGACACTCATGTACGGGAGTAATGATATCCCTTAGCTGGGGCATTTCCTTCAACTCCATACATTTATTTTGGGCTGTTTTCATTTCTATCACATCTTTTATAGTGGAAACAAATCCCTTTTCCTATTGTAACATGGTTTCCCTGTTGGCTTAGGAGTTTTTTCAAGTGGCACTCATTTCAGTAATTTCAGTATTGACTAAAATAACTGAAAATACTTAATATAATACTCATAACATCTTTTAGGAAGTGATGCACATGAAAAAAGCAACTTCGATCAGTGCTGTGCTCTTGTTTGTCACTATACTCGTAGGGGTACTTGGCTCGTACAGCATCATTATTGCACTACCACTTATTGGAGAGGAATTTCAGCTGAATCCAGTGGAGCAAGGTGCAATCGTCAGTGTTTATTTTTTAGGCTTCGCGATATTTACCATTCCAGGAGGGATCATTGCTGATAAACGAGGATCGAAGCAAATTATTGTAATCAACTTGGTACTGTGGGCAATATTGACTACGCTTACAGGGGCGGTCACAAGTTTTGCAGCCTTACTCGTTGTCCGTTTTTTGTTGGGGTTTATCGATGCCCCCCTAATGCCTGCTATGTTAAAAGCGATTGCCGAACGAACACCTGCAAACATCCGTACGACCACAGTATCCATCGTTTCATCAGCCGAACCAATTGGGACTGGACTTGCCCCTTTTCTAGTAGCACCATTGATTGCGATACTGGGATGGCAGGAAGCTACTTTTGTTACAGCATTAATCGGACTGCTCTTGGCCCCCATTCTCTGGATATTCCTTCCCCGTCCTTTCGTGAATGAATCACCATCATGCTCAGTATCATCAGAGTCGAACCCCATCCCTTTTTTGTCTCTTTTCCGTAACGGGCATTTGTGGAAACTAACAAGTATGCTCTGCGGAATTCAAATCGTGATGGTTGGATGCTTAACATGGGTACCTACCTACTTAACAACGGAAAAACATCTCGCTATTACCCAATCAGGCTTATACGCATCGCTTCCTCTTCTCATTTCCATGCTTGGCTATTTGGCAGGAGGTTGGTTGTTTGACCGTTATTTTCATCAAAAGTTTCGATCGATGGTCATTCCGTCCCTTCTGTTCTCAACGATTCTCTTTACGCTTATGATCCTATCTGACAATGTCAACCAGTTTCTGTTGTTTGAGTCGATCTCTTTGTTTTTTCTCTCCCTTACCACTCAACCCATTATTGGACTTACCATGCGTATCATTCCCTCAGATGCTTTGGGCACTGCTGGTGGAATTCTGTTAACCGGAGGAAAACTGGCAAGTATTTTTACACCAATCGCGATGGGCGCATTCATTCAGGCGTTCTCCTTTCAAGCCGGTTTTTCCTTGTTGCTAATAGGTGCGGGAATTGCACTTGTTTCATCCTTTCTTATCCATATCAAAAGGAGTGAGGAGCTTGACTGATTTCATTCAAAGACTGCTGCAAGAAATGCCTGATTTTTCACATTTTCTAACCATTGAGGATTTGGACACCTCTTCCCGTGAATTAGCAGCCGCCTATCCAGATCTTGTTACCCTCAGTACCATCGGTCACTCAACAGAAGGTCACCCAATCCTCATGCTGCGAATTGGAAATGGACAGCATCGCGCGCTGTTTGTCGGTTGTCCGCATCCAAATGAGCCAATTGGAGCTCTATCGCTAGAGTATCTCAGCAAAAAGCTATGTGAGGATACTGCCCTATTAGAGCAAATGGATTATACCTTTTATATCATCAAAGAAATCGATGTAGATGGTTGCCGACTGAATGAAGGTTGGTACGGCGGCCCATTTTCTCCAGATCGTTACATCCGCAGCTACTATCGTCCCAGTATGCTCGAACAAGTTGAATGGACATTCCCGTATGCGTATAAAACGTTCAGCTTCAGCGAACCCATTCCTGAAACCGTAGCATTTATGCGGGCGATTGATGAAGCCAAGCCCCATTTCCTCAACAGCTTGCACAGCTCCGATCAAACTGGAACGTTTTATTATGTATCGACCCCTCTTCCCGACGCATTGTGCCAACAGATCATAAAGCTGACCCAGGATCATCAATTACCGCTGATGATCGGCGAACCGGAGGCACCATTCATGCCCCCTATCCAAGCCGGTTTTTATCAGTTGCCTGAGCTGTCTGCTATGTATGATTACTACCAAAGTATCCTGCCTACTGGAGAAGACCCTGCGAAAGCAATCCTCATGGGTGGCTCATCCCGCGATTATGCTGGGGCACGTTACCGTACTTTTTGCCTTGTTTCGGAAATATCGTTGTTTACGGACCCAAGGATGGGAGATAAATCTGAAACCACTCATAGCTACAAGGATGCTACGCTAGAAATAGCCAAACAAGAAGGTGAACAGATTGCTTTTTTATCCAAACAGTACCAAAGCGCACTTGCATTCATAACGGTACCAACCAGATTTCAGCGATCTGTAGAGGATTTTCTGATCGGTATGGAGGAAATTCGATCCCATCATTTACAATCAGCTGAAAGTGAGGCATCTTTAGCACGCTTCGCAACAGTAGCGGAAATGTTTGACCTGAAATTACGCACTTTATGGAGTTCTCTATGCTGCTGCAGCATGCTGATTCGCATGCTGGACGCCCAGCCCGACAACATCACCCTTTCAGAGATTCGAGCAGATTCAGAAAAATGGCTGGATCAAGGCTTACAGGAGCTGCTCTCCTTTTTTAACTGGTCGATGCGTCCGCTGCGCGAATTGTGCGGTGTCCAGCTAGGTTCTGCCTTGATGATAATGGAATATCTTCGTCAAACCCATGAAAGTACTGCCACGCCACTAAAATAAAGAATGACGTGAGCGCCTGTCAGCAGAGCAGGCGCATTTTCTTTTGGTATTTTCTGAAGAAAGCGATGACTAATGGTAGTATAATAGACTAAAGCATGGAAATCGGGCAAAACGAGGAAAAAGGAGTCATAAAGTTGGATAAATTAACGGCAGAAACGATGCAATTGATTGAAGAAATGGCTCTCCATCACGAAAATCAAGGATTATCCAGAATTGCTGGCCGGATTATTGGACTGTTGATGGTCTCTCAGGAACCCCTTTCATCTGAGCAGATTGCCACTACATTACAAGTCAGTCTAGGAAGCGTGTCTACCAATATGCGCATGCTTTTGAAAATTGGATTCGCGGAAAAAAAGAGTGTGACAGGCGACCGTGTGAGCTATTACATCATGGCACCAGACGCAATTGAGGAAGAGCTTATACAGGGTTTAGAGCGAATCCTATCATTAAAGAATGTCATAGAAAAAGGAATGCAAATGGAAAGTTTGAAGCAAAGTGAGCTAGTTATACAACGATTCCATGAGACGCTAGAAGCAATTGACCTATACAGAGAATCTCTCAACCAAATGCTCGCTGAGTGGAAGTCTCGTCGCATGTAACCTCTCACAGCTCGATCAATGGAAAAGCAGAAAGGCAGCTTTGGCACTGAAAAAGCCACGGCTGCCTTTTTTCATATAAGGATGGCATCGATCATTTGACTGGTGATAGCTCATCTTCCGTTACCCATTTGTAGTTCTTAACTTCTCCTCCCCCTGTCGTGGGAGTGTAATCGATCATATAGACCGTGGTTGTATTTGCCGTATCAAGCTTTGCTGATGCATCGAGCATCCCTTTTACATGATCCGCCTTCAAGACGACTTCCGTTCCCGGATCATACGGTTGCTTGATATGGTTCTTGATTTCTTCTTGAATGATCCATTTATAACCCTTCACAGGGGGCTCACCCGTTGTAGGCGTATAGGTCACTGAATAGGCCGTTGTGTCGTAAGCCCCCACAATTTTTGCTTTCGCCCCTTGCATCCCCGGTTGGTGACTTGCTTTCAGGATGACTTCACTCCCTACTGTATACGTAGGTTTCGGTACAACCTCTACTTGCTCCAGCACATCCGGTGCAGCAGGACCGCCACATGCACTTAACCCCATCGCGGTAATCAGCATGAGCGATAACAGTTTCCATTTTTTCATTCTAAACACCCCGAATTCTTTGTTGTCTGTCAAAGGTATTATGGGTACACAAGACCTTCCTTATCCATTAACATCCAGCTTTACTTGAATGCATCCTTGGACGGAATTGACAAATCCTTGTTTTCAATCAACTGTAAAAGCAGAGCGTAGAATTGCTTCCGCTGCTCATTTGGCAAATCCTCGAGTATACTTTCGGCAATATCCGCTTGCAGGGCCAAAACTTGATCAATGCTGGATTGGGCTAATTCCGTGAGCTGGATCAAGGTAGCACGGCGATCAGTCGGATCAGGGCTCCGCACCAACAGCTTGTCACGCTCCAAGGCATCAATAAAATCCGTGACCGTGCGCGGCTTTACACCCAATTTTGCGGCGAGCTCGTTCATGCGAATTTTTCCGGCTTCTGAAACGATAGAAAGCAAACGTAGCCTTGGCCCAGAGATATGGTAGGGAATATTAAGCGCAGCCAATTTGGTCTCGAATTCTCGCTGAATAGAATAGGTGGCTCGAATCAGAATGTGAATAATATCAATCGCTGGTGGACTGATTTGATTGGTAAGCATGGTAGACCTCCTTGACAATTGTGCGAAAAACGAATACCCTCATTTACAGAGGTTACTCACTATTTTATAGTTTTTTAGTGAGGTAGCTCACTATGAGGTTTGCACACTAATTTCGTCGGTATTCTCATTATTGTAGCGAATCTTACGCTATATGCAACATTGTGCGACCTGAATGCCTTTGAGAACTACCCTGGAAATGGAGGAATACACATGAACCACTCCGATCTTGCCATGGAGAATAGCAACAAGCTCCTTCGAGTCCTTGTCGTCACCTTGATTTTTTCGGTCATGAATGGAACGATGTTTAATGTTGCTTTACCGGAAATTGCACAGGAATTCCATCTGATGCCATCGCAGGTCAGTTGGATTATGACAGGGTACATGGTCGTCTATGCCATCGGCTCGGTTGTTTTTGGCAAGCTCGCTGACCAATATAGGCTCAAGGACCTTCTGACATACGGTCTCCTCATTTTCGCTGTCGGCTCTATTGCAGGGATGCTCGCCACGGAATATTGGATGATCATTCTTGGACGCATCCTGCAAGCCTCTGGTGCATCTGTTCTGCCAGCGACCGCCATGATTATTCCGATTCGCTATTTCGCCCCTGAACAACGAGGACGAGCTCTCGGTACTTCTGCTGTCGGACTTGCCTTGGGAAATGCGTTTGGCCCGGTGGTGGCGGGACTAATGGCTAGCTTTGGAAGCTGGCGCATGCTGTTTCTTATTTCTTTGCTGCCGCTCCTTACTCTCCCGTTCTTCCGCAAATATTTGGACGATGAAAAGGGAGCCCCTGGGTCGATTGACTTTCTCGGAGGAGGACTATTGGCTTCAACGGTTGCCTTGTTTCTTCTGTCGATTACCGAGAGCAGCGGACTGTTATTCGCAGGAGGTATTGTGCTACTGGCCATGTTCATCGTGCGGATTCGGACTGCCGAACATCCCTTTCTTCAACCCGCATTATTCCACAATCGAAACTTTTCAGTAGGCTTGTTCATCGCTTTTATTTCGACAGCCTTGAGCTTTAGTGTCATGTTCATGACCCCGCAATTTTTGAGTGCACTCAATCAGTTGTCAGCCGGGAGCATTGGATTTGTACTTTTCCCTGCCGCAATTGCCTCTGCACTCATGGGTCGCAAAGGCGGTCTGCTCGCAGATGAACGCGGGAACTTCTTTGTTGTCTCGCTTGCTGCTTTCTTTATGCTCATATGCTTCAGCCTGCTCTCGACCTTCGTCGGCATCTCGCCAATCGCCATTGCTGTCATTCTTATTTTGGGCAATGTCGGTCAAACCTTCATGCAAATTGCCTTGTCCAATACACTTTCGAGAACTCTCGTGAAAGAACAGACAGGCGTCGGCATGGGACTATTCTCGATGCTCAACTTCATCTCAGGTGCCGTTGCTATGAGCCTGATTGGAAAAGCACTGGACAACCAAACGGCAGCGATGAAGATCAATCCGCTGGTAACAAACCCGGCAGCATCTGTGTACAGCAACATCTTCCTCCTGCTAGCCATTCTCATCACGGGAGTCTGGATGCTGTATCGCCTGCAATTCCATGCCAGTAAAACTCTTGTCCATACAGACGAAACGTCCATGTAAAATGTTTCTGTAAATAGGAAAACCAGTTCGAAGGACCTGCTCGTGTCCTGAACTGGTTTTCGTTCTATTTCGCTGCAAGTATGTACTGTCTGAATAAAGCAAGCGGCCGCAATGAATGGTCGTACAGCTCACTGCTGAATACAACAACCATTTTTCTTGAAGGAACAATCAGTATGTACTGCCCCCCAAAGCCAAGGGCAAAATAATAGTAGTTGTCCTCTGTCCAATCCTTGCTTGGATCGATTCTGTCACTCCACCAATGCAAGCCGTAAGACCCAATCCTCTCATATGTCCGAAATTTTGGCTGAATCGATTCTTGAACCCACGCTGCTGAAACGATTTGCTTTTCTTGCCATTGACCGCCTTGCAGATAGAGTAACCCCAGCTTTGCCATATCACGCGAAGTAAGTCGTAATCCGTCAGCTCCGTTATGAATCCCCTGTCTGTCAGAATACCAATACGAATCTTCGATGTTCAGAGGTTGAAAGAGATGCTTTTTAGCAAACTCATATGTGCTCATTCCTGTTGCCTTTTGCAGGATGGTAGACAATAAATGTGAACAACCAGAATTGTAATTCATCTTCTCTCCCGGTTGGTCAAGCAGCGGCCGATCCAGCACAAATCGCACCCAATCGGGGCTGTAGAGCATCATGGGAAATGATTGCCACTCACCGAACTCTGGCCAATCAAAGCCGGGTGTCATCGTGAGCAAATGAAACAAGGTAATGGAACGTTTAACGGGATCGACAGACTTTTGCTCTAAATAGGGAAAGTAGGAAGTGATAGGTGTATCTACACCAGCGATCAGTCCTTGCTCCAATGCAATCCCGATAAGCGCCGAGATAAAGCTTTTGGTGCAAGAATTGATCTTTTGAAGTTTTTGCGCTTGCTTCTTGTTTTTATGATATTCGTAAGCCAGATACCCCTCTTGAATGATAAGGCAACTGACGACTTTTTCTTTTCTGATCTTTCTGTCAAGTTCCATGAAAAGCTCTGTATCTAAACGCATCTTTGCAGGGTCTGCAAGTGGAAACAAAGGTGAATGCACGTGATTGTTCCTCCTTCGACCGATCAGTATTTAAGACTCTTTCCCCGGTATTTCCCCCCGTAGGTAACGCTCGCCCCATTCACACATGAGATCCATGATTGGTTTGAGCGTTTCACCCAATTCACTCAATTCATACTCGACCTTTGGCGGTACTTGGCTGTACACAGTCCTGATGACAATTCCGTCCTCTTCTAGCTCGCGAAGCTGCTGTGTCAGGATTTTTTGACTAATATCCGGCATTTGTTTTTTCAATTCACTCGTTCTTTTTGGGCCGTAGTATAACTGACATAAAATCAAGGTTTTCCATTTACCGCCTAAAACATCTAGCGTTGCTTCAGAAGGAATCTGGTATGTATGTTTGAGCTTTGGTCTCATCGATTGGCTGTCCTCCCTCATTGCTTATGATTTTTTCAGGAACCTTTTTGTTCCTATGTTACTTTTTGGTATCAAAAGCACAAAAAAGTGCGTACTTTTCACATTCCATTATATGGTGCATGATTCGGATATACCAGCACCATAGAAGATGGGCGCCCATCTGACAGTCCATGGAGTTTTGCTATCAACCCCATCAAAAAGATTTTGGTGTACAAATTAATACAGAAATAGAGGGTGTATGAAAATGAGAGTACTGACAGTTGTTACCCATCCACGAACCAATTCCTTGACCTTTGCCGTTGCAGAACGTTTCGTTCAGGGCCTAAAAGATGCAGGACATGAGGTGGAAGTTTTAGATTTACATCGCAGTGGTTTTCACCCTGTTTTATGGGAGGAAGATGAGCCAGATTGGAACAATGGCGATAAGAAATATTCCGAAGAGGTCGAGATTGAAATGGAGCGCATGAAAAAGCACGACGCGCTAGCCTTTATTTTTCCGATCTGGTGGTTCAGCATGCCTGCAATGCTAAAAGGATATATCGATCGCGTCTGGAACAATGGGTTTGCTTATGGTTCACGTAAACTACATCATAAGCATGCATTGTGGATCGGTCTCGCAGCAGCTCCTGAGGATCATTTTCAAAAAAGAAGTTATGACCAAATGATGGCACATCACCTCAATGTCGGAATCTCCAGTTACGTCGGAATAGACGATTCGAAGGTTGAGATCCTTTATGACACCTTGGCGCAAAATCCTGCGCATATCGAGCAGTTGTTGGATCGTGCTTATCAATTGGGATTCCATTATGGAAAAAAAGAGAGCCCCCTTTTCTTGTGAGAAAAAGAAGGCTGTCGACTATGTGTATACGCGTTATGCAAGTACCTCAACTGTAAATCCACCAGGAGCTTTCACATAGAAGGTCCAACCATGCGATCTTACTGGCGCTGCTACTTTGAAACCATCTTCTTTTAAGCGTTGATTGATTTCATTTACTTTCTCTTCGCTCTCCTGGATGAAGCCGATATGAAATGTCTTGGGATATTGGACTTCGGCCCCCTTCATCAAGGTAAACACCAGGCCATTATCGTCAAATAGGACGCCAAAATTATCGCCACGGGCATCATCCGACGTATCTAACTTTTTCAAACCAAAATATTTCTCCAAGAAATCCGAAGCAGCTGGAACATCCGTAACGGTAAGATTGACGTGATTCAATTTCATAATGACCACACATCCTTTGCACGAGATTAATTCAAGCGTAGCACATTCATGCAAGTGCTAATCTTGACAGGCTCCGAGGCTGATCATTGTCAAGACTATCCGTCACTAGACTTTAAGGTTTCACGATAAACCTATTTGCTCACAGCTACTTTTGATTTGTTTACGATATGAATGGCATGGCCTAATACCGCTTCGGCAGCTTCCAGCCATACCTCGCTTAATGTGGGATGGGGATGCATGGTTAACGCCACATCTTCTACACGTGCAGCAAGCTCAAGTGCCAGTACACCTTCCCCGATCAGGTTTGATGCATCAGCACCTACAACGTGCATTCCCAACAATAAATGGCTTTCTTGATCCACAATCACTTCTGCAAAGCCTTCTCCTTCATCCATGGCGAGTGCTCTGCCATTCGCCCGATAAGGGAACACCGCTGCCTTGACTTTGTGCCCTTGAAGCTCTGCCTCTTCGCGTGTCATCCCCACGCCAGCTATTTGCGGCTCAGTAAAAATCACATAAGGTACATACGGGGAATCTACGCTGCTAGGTAGCCCTGCGATCACCTCGGCTGCCACAATCCCTTGCTTCGTTGCACGATGGGCTAACGCAGGGCCAGGTGTGACATCGCCGATGGCATAAATATGCGACTTGTTTGTACTGCCAGTCGATGTCACGGGAATATAGCCGCGCTCGTCCATTTCTACTCCCACCTGCGCAAGTCCGAGTTCACCTGTGTTAGGCACTCGCCCTATAGTGACGAGCGTTTTATGTGCGGTGATACTTTCGGAACCGTTCTTTTCCGAAGTACATACGAGTGTAACGCTTCCGTTTGCTACCTCAGCCTGCTCTACTTTTGTCGCGATCTTTACCGTCATCCCGAGCTGTTTCGCCTGCTTAAGCACTTCCTGAGAAAGATGGGCGGCTGTTTGCGGCAAAATGCGCTCGGTTGCCTCAATGATAGTCACCTGCGATCCAAGCTTGGCGAACGCCATCCCGAGCTCCATACCAATATAGCCACCGCCGATTATGGCCAGTGTTTCCGGTACTTCATCCAGTGCCAGCATATCGGTAGTATCCAGAATGTATTCTCCATCTGTTTTCAAAAACGATGGAATGAATGGACGTGATCCTGTCGCGATAATCGCTTGTTTAAATTTGTACGTTTCAAAATCATTACCCGTCTCTACACCAATCCGATCACTCGAGAGAAATGTCGCTTTCCCCTTCACGACTGTAACATTATTGGCCTGACAGAGATAATCGACTCCTTTGTTCAGTTGATCAACGACAGAAGACTTCCACGTTTGCCAGCTCGGCATATGGAAGGTCGCTTTCCCCGTCGGCAGTTGGATTCCAAGCTTATTCAGACTACTTAGCTTGTGGTATTCGCCTGCTGTATGAATCAAAGCTTTCGACGGGATGCATCCGCGATTCAAGCAGACCCCACCCAGCACTTCCTTTTCAATCAGAACGACCGATTTCTCCAGTTGTCCGAGACGAATAGCGGCTGCATAACCTCCTGGCCCACCACCGATGACAACCACATCTGTTTCGACTGCTACTTCGCCGACTACCATCTATACCATCTCCGCAAACAATAGATTCGGATCTTCCAGCAGCTCCTTGATCCGGTTGGTAAAACGTACCGCCGTCACGCCATCGATCAGGCGATGATCAAACGAAAGTGACAGGTTCATCATCCAGCGAATGACCCCTTCATCCTCACGCACGACCCAGCGTTTCTCCATTTTGTGCAGACTGATAATCGCCACTTCGGGGTGATTAATGATTGGCGTTGCTTGCAGTCCCCCTATTGGACCTACATTGCTGATCGTGAAGGTGCCACCTGTTATGTGCTCCATGGTCAGTTTGCCTTCGCGAGCCAAGCGTGCCAGTTGATCGATTTCTTCTGCGAGTTGAAAAATCGATTTGTGGTCTACATCCTTGATGACTGGTACGATCAAGCCCTCAGGCGTATCGGTTGCAATGCCGATATGGTAAAAGCGCTTGAGCAGGATTTCATTCGTACGTTCGTCAATCGATGCGTTCAGTGTCGGGAATTCCTTCAGTGCAATGACCAGCGCTTTGATAAAGAACGGCAGGAAGGTCAGCTTGATATTCCGTTTATCCGCATGTGGCTTTATCTTTTCGCGCAAAGCACGCAGCTGATCCATCTCCAGCTCATCAACAGAAGTAACATGCGGGATGATTGTGACTGATTTCACCATATGCTCGGCAATCTTTTTTCGGATGCCTTTTAGCGGTAGCCGTTCGATATCTCCCTGCGATGAGGTGGCTGCACGAGTAGCGGTACCTGTTTTCGGCTGAACAACTGGTTCAGTCCCAATCGGCACTGTACTTTCCTCCAACAGACGCTCATTGCCAGTAGCCGACGTCGGAAACTTAGCTGGTGTTGATTTTTGCAGTCGATTGGCGAATTGGCGCAAATCTTCTTCCGTCACACGCCCTGCTGCTCCTGTACCCGTAACCAACTCGATATCCAGCTTCATCTCCCGTGCCAACTGCCGAACGTATGGCGTAGCCAATGAGCGGCGGTGATCAGCACGAGCTGGTGCAAAATTGACTGTCTTATCCTGGTTTACGACCTTTTCTGGAAGCTTTGTCTCTTCCGCTTTTGCTTCCGTTCCTGCATCTATAACGAGAAGGGTAGTTCCAACCTCTACTGTTTCCCCTTCCGATATGAAAATTTCACGAATGATGCCAGTCACTGGCGCGGACAACTCGGCATTCACCTTGTCTGTCTGTACCTCCAGCAGCGGCTGATCCTGTTGCACGGATTCACCCGTGCGAACCAGCACTTTTACGATTTCTCCTTCATGCATACCTTCTCCAACATCAGGAAGCTTGAACTCAACCATATGACTCGCTCCTTCTCTTAAAACGTAGCCGTTTCCATAATTCCGTCCTTCACGCGTTCAGTCGTTGGCAAGTAGTCATCCTCAATGCTGAATTGCGGGACGGGCACGTCAAATCCGGTAATCCGTTTCACGGGAGCCTTCATGTAGATCAATGCTTCATCATTAATTATGGAGATGATCTCTGCACCCAACCCAGCAGTCTTATGCGCTTCGTGTACGACAACTGCACGTCCAGTCTTTTTGACCGAGGCGATGATCGTATCCCGATCCAATGGATAGAGCGTGCGCAGATCAATGATTTCACAGCTCAAGCCGTTTTCGCGCTCGATCTGTTTCGCAGCATCCTCTGCGACACGAAGCATCGCTCCCCAAGCAAAAATGGATACATCCGAGCCTTCCTGGACGACCTTCGCTTTTCCGATGGGCACACGATACATTTCTTCCGGTACTTCTTGTTTAAATGCGCGATAGAGCTTGGTCGGCTCCAAAAAAATAACCGGATCAGGATCTTCCATTGCTGCAATCAACAAGCCTTTTGCATCATACGGTGTACTTGGTGCCACAACCTTTAAGCCCGGCACATGGGCAAAAAACGTTTCGACACTCTCCGAATGCAGCTCAGGACCGCGAATCCCCGCCCCGTACGGCGTGCGTATGACCATCGGTACATGATACTGTCCGCGAGTCCGATAGCGCATGCGCGCAGCATGAGAAACAATTTGCTCAAAGCCCGGATAAATAAAGGCAAGGAATTGAATTTCGACCACAGGAATTTTCCCGTTCATGGCAAGGCCGATCGCCGCCCCGATGATTCCTGCCTCAGCAAGCGGCGTGTCCACTACACGGTCCGGACCGTACTTGTGAATCAAATCTTCAGTCGCCCGGAACACGCCACCATTCACGCCAATATCCTCGCCAAGCAGCATGATGCGTGAATCATCTGCCAATTTTTGATCCATGGCTTCCGTAATGGCTTGAATCATTGTCAGTTTGCGTTTCATGCCAGGATTCCCTCCTGCTTCGATGGCTTGACGAGCTCGCTCTCCTGTTCGGTTGCCATCCACGATGGTTCAGCGTAGACGTGCTTGAACATGTCTTCCGGTTTGGACTTCGGATAGCTCTCTGCTTCGACAAGAGCTGCGTCGATCTGTTCATTCACCCGTGCTATCAGATCTGCTTCCTTCATTTCGTTCCACAACCCTTGATTCTCCAGATACACACGCACTCGTTGGAGTGGGTCGCGCTCTTGACGCCATTCCTCGGACAAGCTCTCTTGATCCCGGTATTTCTTCGGATCATCTGCGGTTGTATGTGCACCATAGCGGAATGTCACCGCTTCAATCAACGTCGGTCCCTTACCTTCTAACGCACGTTGCATGGCTTCTTTCATGGTCAGCCAAACAGCGAAGATATCATTGCCGTCTATCCGAATCCCAGGGATGTCATAAGCAGCCGAACGCTGTGCAATTGTTTTCGATGCAGACTGCTGGGAAAACGGAACACTGATCGCGAAGCCGTTGTTTTGACAGAAGAAGATAGTCGGTGTTTGAAACACACCTGCAAAGTTCAATGCCTCATGAAAGTCGCCTTCTGAGCTTGCTCCATCACCAAAGTAGGCGATGCTGACATGCTTTTCGTTTTGCAGCTTGCTCGCCCAAGCAGTCCCTACCGCATGAACCATTTGAGTCGCGATCGGTACACATGGCGGCATGATGTGCAAATGTTTCGGGCTGATACTCCCTTCCATGTGACCCATCCAATAGAGGAACACTCGTGCCATGGTTTGACCATGGACGATCGCTGCCGCATGGTCTCGATAAGTTGGGAAAAGCCAATCTCCAGGTGTCAATGCCATCGCGCTGCCTACTTGCGAAGCTTCCTGCCCTTCAAAGGGAGCATACGTGCCCATTCTTCCTTGTCGTTGCAGGTTAATCGACTTGCGGTCAAACTGGCGAACAAGCACCATATTTTCATACATCTTGATCATCGTCGCCTCGTCTAATTGCCCCTTGAGATCACCTACCAGCTCACCCGCTGGACTCAATACCTGATATAATGAAGACATGGAATCATCCCTCTCTTTTTCGATCATGTGATTCTGCTCGTCTTGCTTCTGCTTTCCTCCCTATAGAAGAGCAAGTAGCATGCCAAACAATTGAAAGCGATTTCACAACAAAACACTTCGAAAATGATCATTTTTGCATATGCATCATTGCACACGGATGATTAATTCTGATTATTCCGTTTACAAGCCTACTTAGGAGGACTTCGATGTATCAAACCAAGTATTTCCAGGCCAGTGATAATCATGAGCTCGCAAAATTGCTGACGACCATATTCAGTACGTCCCACGATGGATTGGCGATCTGTGACCGTAACGGCTACGTCCTGCTCTACAATGAGGCGTACTTGAACATCACGGGAGTTCCAGCCGACATCTTGAATAATTTTAGCTTTATGGAGCAAAAAGAAATGCATCTGGTTCCTGACTCTTCTGCTGTACGTACGATTTTGACAAAACAAACGCATAGTGTCGTGATCGATTATGCGAACGGAAGGCAAGCGATCAATACGGCTACCCCGCTGCTCGATCCAAACCAGGAATTATTGTTTGTGGTAGGAAATGTACGTGACGTAACAGAGTTGAATCAGCTTCAGAAGGAGCTGGAGGAAACACGTCAAATCAGTTCCGCGTATCAAAGAGCGTTGCAGCATATCCAAACCGATGGTGACTTTGATGAGCAGATCATTTATCGCAGTGGGCTCATGCATCGAATCACTTCACTCGCCAAACGATTTGCGACCAACGACTCCCCCGTTCTCTTGCTAGGCGAGTCTGGTGTCGGTAAGGATGTCATGGCGAACTACATTCACGCCCAAAGCGGACGTACAGGGGAATTCATTAAGATAAATTGCGGGGCCATTCCCGAGCATTTGCTCGAGTCTGAATTGTTTGGCTATGAGAAAGGCGCCTTTACGGGGGCAAGTCAATCGAAGGAGGGTTTGTTTGAACTCGCGGATCGAGGAACCATTTTTCTCGATGAGATTGGAGACCTCCCTTTTCCTTTACAGGTGAAGCTCTTGAATGTCTTGCAGGATGGGCGGATTCGCAGACTCGGGGGAAAAACATCGCGTCAGGTTAACATGCGAATCATCGCTGCCACCAATAGCGACTTGGAAGCGATGGTCGAACAAAAGCGTTTTCGGCAGGATTTGTTCTACCGGCTAAACGTACTAGCCCTCACTATTCCACCCTTGCGTGAGCGCCGCGAGGATATTCCGGCTCTCATTTTCTACTATTTGAAAAAGCTCGAATGGAAGTACCAGCAAGAAATGCGCATCGAAACAGATGCGTTGGAGGCGCTGATGGATTATGATTGGCCAGGGAATACACGCGAGCTGAAAAATGTGGTGGAACGTTCTTTCCACATGTGTGAAAATGGGCGAATTACATTTGATCAGTTGCCTGCGTCCATTCGCAATACCCAGCAGACAGCCCTGCCGCTCCATCTCGCCAAAATGGATGAGCTGTTGCCGCTAAAAGAAGCGGTCGAACGGTTTGAACGTGCGTATATCCAACGCCTCTTGAAAGAGACCGACACCATGCAGCAATGTGCGGATAAGTTGCAAGTGAACATATCCACGCTCGTGCGAAAAAAACGTAGCCTCGGAATCAAATAGTGCAAAAATAAAAGCCCGGTACAAGCCAAACGTATAGGTTACTACCTTTCTGTAATTCAAGACCTGTTCAACATTGAAGTTGTTGCCTGGAAGGTTTCCCGATGAAACGAAACAACCAGTTGCCGGTTGAATTCCGACGACTGGTTGTTTAAACTTGCAAGGTGTTTTGAGCTCTGCCCTACAAATCTTTCTTTGAAACATACCTTTTCTCCAAATCAGCGTGTATTGCTAATTTTAAATGATGATGCTTTGTCATGAAAACCTTCCAAGATAAATACCTGTTCAGCATTCGTATCATTTACATATTCTTTTTTAACCCCACCATAATTTGCATGTTCAAAAAGCTCCACTTTCGTATATGCTCCTACAATCACAGTTGAAGCCATATCGTTAAAAGAACTACCAATTGGGCTATTGGCGAATGAGGGTTGTGAGACTGTTTCTGTATAGTAATATCCTGAATTGCCGTTATTATTATAAGGATGTTGTAAAAACGTTACACTATGCTGTGGAAGTGGATCAATTTCGTACGACGATATCGTATCATTAAAGGTAGTGAGATCGTAGGTTTTCACATCATTACTATCATTTATGATCGTATGTCTATATCCACCCTTATTCGAATGTTGATACCCCACAAGCCTTGTGTGTGGGTCCAATTTGACACTAGAAATTTTATCTTCAAAGTATGCTCCGCCTGGATAACTTCCCACCCAGTTTCTTGAGACTGAATCTCTAAAAGATTGACCTGTGCCTGAATCATCTTCAAAAAATGTTACAAAGTTACGCTTTGAATCATCTGCATAAGCATCAAAAGGAATCCCCGAAGGTTTTGCACTGTTAAGGGCGTCATTGAATCGTTCATCATTGATTTTAATCGTTGCGTCTCCAAAGTCTGTTTGCATCAGTGTATTTCGTACTTGAACGTTCGGATAACCATCCCATCCAACTAACGGTGGTGAAAACCATTTACCTGTATAATTCTCAGGTGGTTCGTCATTACTGTTTGCCAGACGAATAAAATGAGTGGAACCTCCATCTTTGTGGTAAACCACTTTTGGGTGATTGTTTTCAAACAATACATTGGATCGAGGATCTACTTTCCAACCACGATGTTCTGAACGGGACACATATTGGATTTGATTATCTTGAATCCACACCACCACATGTTCCCAGTCGTGTCTGTGTCCACTCGCCGCCGGACCAAGAGTAGACTGATCTTTTTCAAAATAGCTAGCATACATAATCGCAGTCCAACCGTTATTCGTTTTGGATCTGGAATAGGTATTTGAGTTTTCGAGCTGTCGAGGGTCTCGGCATTTCCCGTTCACGTCTCCACCTAGGGCTAGACCGGGATTCGTCCTCCCCTCAGGAGTTATTGCTGAGGTCGCATAGCATCCATCTTTATCATAGTCATATATCGGTACAAACTCCAGTTCTAATTGCGATGCATTCTGCGGCAGCGCACTAATCACATCTGCACTTGCATTCCCAGCATTCAACAGCATCGAAAGTAAAAAAAAGGAAAAGGCAGTAGCTTTAGCAATAAATTTTTTAGTATGAATTATGAATCCCTCCTAGAAATTTTTGGTAATCAACAATTCGTTGACTGACTCGATAATATTATGGATAAAACAGTATGTAAATGAAAAATATTCCAGTTGATAAACGGATTTAATTCTAAGTAAACACCTTGCCTACAAACTCGATACGAGCAAGGATTGGCCAACCGTCGAGGCCGTAAACGGATCGTTCAGATGGAGTGAAATCAAGGAATAGTATCGAGAAGACGACAACCAGCACAAAGAACCGTCAGTGCATTTTTGACGGTTCTTCCTCGTGATTAATCGTTACAAACAAGCCCAGCCTGGGGCTATGACCAGACCTATTTCACAAGCCCTTCTCTTAATGTCTTGATCCCATGCTCCAGATACCCCTTCAAACAGCTTAATACGTACACCCAGCCTTCTTTATTGTCGATCATTTTTTGAAGGAGCATAGGATCATCTTCTTGAAAGCCCTCTTCGTTCACTTCAATGATCGTCCTGGCTTCATCCAACGCGTTTAACATAATCGTTACGGTATTTTCTTCTCCCGCCCACTGGAAAACGATTCGTTTATTCACTTGGATTTCGTGAACGGTAATCCCTACTTCTGCATTGTAAATATCGTAGAATAACGTAATGTTCTTCCCTACTTCCCACCTTGCCGAGCTGGAAGAGAACCAGAAGTTGCCGATTTTCGCCGGGTCCACGAAAGCTTCGAACACTTCATGGACAGGCCTGTTAATCTGAAATTTTGTGAGATTATTCATGCGTCCGTCAACTCGCTTTCTGAGAGCTGCTTCCACCGTATCACAATCATAGTTGCGGGACAAATGATAGAATGACTCCCTTTTATTCTTTGACTGCCCCAGAAGTCAATCCTGAGATAATCCGCCTCTGGAAAATCAGCACCATCACTACTAACGGGATCGTCACAATGATGGAGGCAGCCGATATTTCTCCCCACGGGATTGTAAACATTCCCTGAAACATGACGATTCCCACAGGCACAGTCTTCATCGCTTCCTGTGTATTCAACGTCAAGGCGAACAAAAATTCATTCCACGCTGCGATAAAAACGAGGATGGCGGTCGTAAAAACCCCGGGCATGGCGAGTGGGAAAAACACTTTGGTCATCGTTTGCCAAATGCTCGCGCCGTCTACTTTGGCTGCTTCGCCCAAATCACTCGGTATTTTACGGAAAAAGATGGTCAGATTCCAGATTGCGAGCGGCAGTGCGAAAGTTGTATAAGGAATGATCAGGCCGATGTAGCTGTTCGTTAAGCCCATCGATTGCATGAACATAAAAATAGGTGAAAGGGTAGCGATCTGCGGAAACATGGACACAGCCAGTACGACACCCAAAATGATCGCCTTTCCCCGAAAGGACAGCCAGGCAATTGCGTATGCAGCAAAAGAAGCGATCGTAATGGAGTAGAGTGTGGTTAACGTCGCCACGACAGTCGAATTCCACAAGTAACGGGCAAACGGTCTTTCCGTAAAGACGCGGACAAAGTTGTCAAACGAAGGATTTTGGATGATAAAATGAAAGGCTCGCTCCCCAAACAGCTCCGCTGGTGGCTTCAATGCTGCGAGGAGAATCCATAAAAACGGGAACATCACAAGAAAAACGAATAACAGTAGACCCACGTAAAACAAGGGACCCGTGTGTTTGCGCATCCAATCACCTCCTTATTTGCCGCTGCCATCACTCAGCAGATCAGCTCCCAATATTTTGACATAGCCGATGGAGATCAATGCCACACACAAAAAGACAATGACTGCGAGCGCCGAGCCTTCCCCAAAGCTCATTTGAGCGAACATCGTTTTGTACGCGTAGATGGAAATCGTCTCAGTCGAGTTCCCGGGTGCCCCACCTGTCAGCGTGTAAATCAAATCAAATACGCGGAACGCATCAAGTGTACGAAACAATAGCGCCACCAGAATGGTTGATTTCAGCATCGGAAGCGTAATACGAAAAAATTGCTGGGTGCGGGTGGCACCGTCGACAGAAGCTGCCTCGTACAAGCTTTGCGGGATCGTTTGCAAGCCTGCGAATAAAAGCAAGGCCATGAATGGCGTCGTCTTCCACACATCTGCCAAAATGACGGAAAACATGGCTCCAGCCTTTGTTGTTAGCAACATTCCCATATCCGAGATCAGCCCTGCCTGCTCAAAAAGATAGGCGACGATGCCATTTTGCCCATCGTACAAAAACTTCCACATCATCGCAGAGATCACAGTCGGAATCGCCCACGGTATTAGCACGGTTGCTCGTACAAGACTCCGACCGCGAAAAGGTCGATTGATCAATAGTGCAATCAATATGCCGAGCACCAGTTCAATGGCAACGGAGATAACGGTAAAAAACGCCGTATTGTACAGAGCCCCCCACATCCGAGCATCCGTTAAAAACTTCTTGTAGTAGGTAAAACCAACAAAGTTGGGCTCGATAATCGAAGCTTCAATGCCTTGGATCACGCCAAGAGCACCCTCTGGCTTCGAAAGCAGCTTTTGTTCACTCAATTGTAAAAGGACCGCTCTGACTTCCCCCAAGCTGGTTTTGATAGACTCTGTTTGTTCGTTCGAGAGGCTCACATATTTAAGTTCTATGGGAACTGGTTTAAAGTCAAGCAATAGCTGGTCGATCATTTGGTATCGGCTCGCGACCTCGCCTGTTTGGTTGAGGGAAGTGTTCATTTGTTCGATTTGCGCTTGGAGCGCGTTCAGTTTTTCCTTTGATGACCCCTGTGCAGAGTCCGCCTCCCTCTTCACATACCGGAGCAGATTGGGTAACGTACTGACGTAGCGTTCCATATCTAGTCCATATGAAGAGTGAATCTCTGATTTCGTCGGGTCGTTCAACCGGATATCGTGCAGACTGATCCAAAAGGATCGCATAACAGGCCAAATCGCGATAACAAGTATGATGAGCAGTGCAGGAAAAATCAGCAAATACCCCATCTGTTTTTCTGAAAGAGACCTTTTGGTTGATCGATTCATCCGTTCACCACCTTCCTTCCCGCTAGAAGCTTGCTTGGGTTAGACTGATCGCTGTGCAACTTCCAAGGAAGCCGGTTTGCCCTCCTTGGAAGCGCCACATGTTGCTGCTTATTTTTTCATCAAGTCGTTCATCTGCGTTTCCATGTTTTGCACCGCTTGCTCGGCTGTTTGCTGTCCCGCGAGTGCTTTGGACACTTCAATCTGGATTACTTCCGAAATTTTTGGATAGATCGGAGTCGTTGGACGAGATACAGCAGCACTTACGCCATCGACGAAGTCTTTGTTGGCAAACAACGGACTGGCTTTTTGAACATCGGCATCTTCGTAGGCTGGCAGGTAAGTTGGGGCGAGCCCACCTTCTACCGCGGATATTTTCTGACCCTCTGGACCTGTCATGAATTTAAGGAATTCCCATGCTTCTTTCGGGTGCTTCGAGAACTTGTTGATTCCGCCCATCCAACCGCCGAGTGCTGCTGCCGAGCCTGCATCTCCTGCTGGCAGTGGAGCGATCGCGACTTGATCGACGATTTTGGATTGGGCCTGATCCTGCGCCAACGCGAACTGATACGGCCAGTTGCGGATAAAAGGTGCCTGCCCCTCGAGGAATGCGGTGTGTGATTCCGGCTCCATGAATGTGGTGATATTGGTTGGGACGAAATCAGATTTGACGACCTCGATCATTTTTTTCAATCCTTTGATCGTAGCAGGATTGTTGACCGCTACTTTTCCTTGTTCATCCAAAATTTTTCCACCGTATGATGCACTAAACTCGACAAAGTTACAAACCAATCCTTCATATTGCTTGGCTTGCATCAGGTAGCCGAACTTCGTGCCGCCCTTGCCCTTCGTAGTTTTCGCTTGGGCAATCAGGTCATCCCACGTCTTTGGTGCTTCGGATACGAGATCTTTGCGGTAAAACAGGAGTCCCGCGTCGATAAACTTGGGCATAGTCCATTGCTGGCCGCCAAAGTTCCCGGCATCCATGGCCCCTTTGATATATTTTCCAGTCTCGATTCCATCTTGCTCCATCAGGCGGTCGAGCGGCAGAAGATAACCCGCTTGTGCGAATTCAGCAGGCCAGATGACATCGAGGTCAAACACGTCGATCTCGGACGATTGCGCACTGAACATGGTGACGTATTGATCATGACTCTGCCCGGAATCGGCAGGCATCTCACGGATTTCTACTTCGATATTCGGATGGTTTTTTTGGAAAGCTTCCACGAGCTTTTTGGTGGAATCCGTCGCGTCTTTTCCGCGTGCGTAGACAAGCTTGATTTTTTCGTCTGTGGGCTGTGCTGGCTCTGTTTTGGGTGCGGCTGGTGTTGAAGGCTGTGATGGGGCTGTATCCGTAGATGCTTGCTGAGGTGTAGAAGAACATGCAGCCAATGAGATGGCCATTAATAAGGTAAGTCCAACGGATGTAAGTCTGTTTGCAACTTTCATCTAAGTAACCCCCTATGCTCATATTAGAAACGGACTGCTTCCCCTTTTTGTGCGGATGCGTAGATGGCTTCGATCAATCTGTTGATGTACAAGGCTTGTTCCGGTGTGCAGAGCACCTCTGCTTTCCCTTCGATGGCGTCTACGAAATTACGGAATAGGAGTACGCGCTCTTTTTGAGGCTTTGATTTTAATTCTGTCGAGGCAGTTACGCCGTTCCACTCGTGATAAAGCGTGAACTGGTTATCCAATAAACGAAGGGATGCCCCGCCTTCTTGTCCATATAGTTGAAGGAAAACGTTTTCCTCTTCGATGTGAGAAGCCCAGCTTGCATCGAGCGTAAGCGACAATCCATTCTCAAAGGTGATCATCGCCACTGCCATATCTTCCACGTCAAACTTACCGGTATCATCGATCGTGCCCCACTCTGACAAGCCGCGTTTGTGAGGCCCGAATTGCGCGTACGTCTGCCCGAGGACGGATACAGGCTTTGGATGATCCAAGAGCCATAAGGTCAAATCGAGCATATGTACGCCGATATCAATCAACGGACCGCCGCCAGCCCTTTCTTTTTGCGTAAACCAGCTTCCCCATCCTGGAATCCCATTACGTCTGACCCAACCGGTTTTGGCGTGATAAATATTTCCCAGCTTGCCTGCCTTCAGCCATGCTTTGACTTGCAGGGAATCGCTTCGGAATCGGTTGTTTTGTGCGACCATGAGGATTTTGTCTGCTTTCTTTGCAGCTTCGATCATTTCTTCTGCTTCCTGGGCATTCATCGCCATCGGCTTTTCGCACAGCAAGTGTTTGCCTGCTGCAAGCGCACTTTTGGTGGCCTCTGCATGCAAGTAGTTCGGGACACAAACAATGATCGCATCTATATCAGACTCTTGTAGCATTGTCTCATATTCGGTGAAAACCTGTGGAATGTCATGCCGTTTCGCACGATAGGCAGCCATTTCTGCGGAAACATCTGCAATGGCAACTACCTCCGCTCGCGGCTCTTCTCTGATCGCCTCCAAGTGTGCTTCTGTAATCCCCCCTGCACCGATGATTCCGATTTTCCATTTGCGTTGACTCGTCATTTTCTCCCCTCCTACACCCACCATAGATTCTGGACTGGTTCTCGCAAGATGACTTGCTGCAGGTTTTGAACAGCGCGCTGAAAACCTTCTTCCATCGACATGATGGCATCCTCGTGCTCGATGCTCACGACATAATCGTATCCATTCATACGCAGTGCACTCATCATATCCGCCCACGTCTGTTGGGAATGCCCATAGCCTACGGTTCGGAAATACCAGGCACGTTCATGAAGATTGGCGTAGGAATTCATATCCGTCAACCCGTACATGTTCACTTTTTCCTGGTCAATATACGTGTCTTTGGCATGGAAATGATAGATAGCTTTTTCTTTGCCCAAGATTTTGATCGCAGCTACCGGATCAATTCCTTGCCACCACATGTGACTTGGATCGAAGTTTGCCCCAATCCCCTCGCCTACCTGTTCCCGCAGCTTCAGCAGTGTGCCTGGTGTGTGCACGAGAAAGCCCCCATGTAGTTCCAACGCAACCTTGACATGATGCTCAGTCGCATAAGCAGTCCACTCGCGCCAGTACGGGATAAGCTTCTCGTTCCATTGCCAATGGAGCACGTCGCGATACTCATTGGGCCAAGGAGCAACGGGCCAGCTCGGGTACTTCGCTCCTTCGTGGTCACCTGCCGTACCAGAAAAGCAATTGACCACAGGCACCTCCAGCATCTCGGCTAGCTGTACCGTTTTCACAAACGTATCGTGGGACTGCTGCGCAAAGCTTTTCTCTGGTGTCAACGGGTTGCCGTGACAACTGAGTGCGCTGATGATCAATCCCCGATCCTCTACTGCTTTTTTGTACGCTCGTCTTTTTTCCGGATTTTCCAACAGCTCATCCAGATTGCAGTGCGCATTGCCCGGATAGCAGCCTGTGCCGATTTCCACCGCTTCTAAACCTGCTGCCCTCACATGATCCAGCATTTCTTCGAACGACTTCTCGCTAAATAGAACGGTAAATACACCAAGCTTCATGTCTCTTCACCCCTTTTGCATTCGTAAACTCGTTTGCTTCCTTTATATGGTGAGACTTGTTACCTCATTCCAGTAAAGCGCTTACAGTTTGGCGAATCACGAGATGGTGTGGGACGGTGCTCATTTTCTCTACGGGTTCAATGCGGATTTGTCTGAGTAATTGCTCTGCTGCGGCTTTTCCGTACATGAACGGGTCATTTTGCACGGTGGTGAGCATAGGGCGGGAAAGGGAGGCGAGCTCCAAATTGTCGAAGCCCATGACGGAGATGTCTTCTGGTACACGAATGCCATGGTCGTACAAGTAATTGAGGACGCCAACCGCCATCAGGTCTGTTGCAACAAAAACTGCTGTCGGACGAATTTTTTCCTCACAAATACGGCGCATGGCTTCGTAACCGCTCTTGGCTGTGAATTCTCCTTCCACGACGAATCCTTCATGGATGGGCAAATCATGTGCCCGCATGGCTTTTCGGTAACCGCCCATGCGATCCAGACCGCACGGCGGGTCCCACAGTGGACCTGATATACACGCGATTTTAGTGTGGCCTTGTGAGATGAGATAAGCAGTAGCATCATAGGAGGCTTGCACATTGTTGACGTTGACAGTCGGAATCTGATAGCCGGGCAAATCGTGGCCGGTAACAACTAGGGGAACCTGAATCTCTTGCAGCGTCTGGATATTGCCCTCCAGGAAGTGAATACTCGCGATAATGACACCATCGATTTGTTTTTCTTTGAACAGTCGCAAGTACTTCAGCTCTTTGTCCACTACTTCATCGGATATCGCCAAGAACATGCTGTAGTCGTACTCGCTAATGACACTGTCGATCCCATAAATGAGATTGGAGTAAAAATTGTTGGAGATATCGGGAATCATCACCCCGATGATGCGGGTTTCTTTGCTGACTAAGCTCCTGGCAATCGCATTCGGTTGAAAGCCCGTCTCTTGCACGATTTTCAAAACTCTTTCCCGCAGCTCTGGACGGACTGGCTTGGAATTGTTCAGCACGCGCGAAACAGTCGCGATGGAAACGTTGGCGAGTTGTGCGATGTCTTTAATGGTTACAGTAATGGTTCTTCACTCACTTTCCATATAACGGGTAAACGTTTTCCTAATGTGAAAATAACACCCCGTTTTTGTTTTGTCAATATTCTGTTAATTACAAACACTGTTGACATCACCGTAATGTTATTAAATAATTTAGTTACTAAATTAATTATGTGCTAAGGAGGTTTTGTCATGAATGTTTTCCTTACAGGAATAACTGGTTACGTCGGGTCCGTAGTCGCCGAGCATTTTCAGTCTCTGGGGTATCAGGTTGCTGGACTTGTTCGATCGGAAGAGAAAGCGGAGCTGTTGCTCACACAAGGGTTCACCCCTATTGTTGGCGATCTTGCGGATACCACACTACTAACCGAAAGTGTTAAAAAATTCGATGGTGTCATTCATATGGCGATCTCGCACACATCTGATATGGAAAAATTGGATGTAGCAGCGGTTCAGGCCATGCTAGATGGTTTGGAAGGCACAGGGAAGCCATTCATTTATACGAGTGGAACGCTGATCTATAACGATACGTACGATAATGTCGTGGATGAGAACTCCCCTCTCAATCCTTTGCCTTTTCTCCAATGGAAAGCGAACCAGGAGCAGGAAGTGTTAGGAGCAGCCGAGCGCAATATTCGTACGATCGTCATACGTCCTACACTTGTATACGGTCGTGGCGGTGGACTCGTCCAAGCAACGATTCAAAGGACGAAGCTCTCCCAATCAGCCAACTATATCGATGACGGGCAAACAGCATGGTCTACTATCGATATTGATGATTTGGCGAGACTATACGAATGCGCTTTTTTACGAGCACAGCCAGGCTCATTATTCAATGCAACTTCCAAGGAAATGATCACGACGAAAGAGCTCATAACTTCGATCGCAAAAATAGCTGGGATAGAAAAAGTGGAATCATGGAGCTATGAGGATGCGGCAAAAGCGTTAGGACCAGCCGCTTGGGGGGCGAGCATCAACCAGAGGATATCTGGATTACGCGCGGAACAACAGCTACATTGGAGCCCCTCTGCAAACTCGCTCCTCAAAGAGCTGGAGCAAGGTTCTTATCAAAACAACAAAAAACCATAGTCCATCATCGAACTATGGTTGTGATTCATCGCTATCCTGATAGGAATGCAGGAATCTGATTGATTTCGTTAATATCCGTATGAGTGCCTGCGCATCATCCGTACCAAGATACTCATGCAGTTGCTGAAAACGATTAAACAGCTCTTGCTCTCTCGCTGCCACAAAATCAAAGCCCTCTTTCGTAGGGGCCACGAGAATGGAGCGTCGATCCTTGGGTCCCACGGTACGGGTGATAAGCCCAAGTTGTTCGAGTGATTGAATGACATGCGTCACGGCTGCTGACGTTATTTTCAACTGCTTGCCTAGCTCGGAAACTCTGATGCCGTTCGTGCCTGGGGGACTTACGTAGGTCAAGTGAACAAGCAAATTCAATTCGCTCTGACGAAGGTCTTTCGAAGGACTGAAAACATGTCCGATCCGCTTTAACTGGCCAAATACGAGAGCCAGCTCTTTCGTCGTATGATCAATGGTAACATCCGAGTTTGTATGGTCTGTACTCATCCGTTTAGACTCCCATTCTTTGATGGTATCAATCGATTATTTACGAAAAGAAATGACATTGTCAAGAATGAGAGTCTACTTACGACTCGAAAAAGCACCGTATGCCAAGGCCTGAACTCCGGCATACGGTGTTTATCCTACCTATTCTATTCTGGGAAGCAGTACTGCATCTTGCTAAACGATCTGCGCAATTCGATCACCTTTGACTGGACAACCTCGGGCTTTTCCCTGCCGGACAACACACTTACAATCAGCTCTGCAATCGTGTCCATCTCTTGTTCTTTCATGCCAAAGCGGGTGACTTCTGTCGTCCCGATACGCAAACCGCTTGGGAAGTCCCAATCCTCTGGTCCGTCACCTGGAATCAAATTTTTGTTCGTGATGATATTCGCTTCAGCCAATCGCTTGCCTACCTCGTAACCACCACCAAACTCTTTTACGTCCAGAATGACTTGATGTGTACGTGTATAGCCTTTGTGTGCGCAAAGCACCCGTATTCCCCGATCATCGAATGCTTTACCCAGTGCTTGTGCATTCGTCACAATTTGTGCCATGTATTCCGTGCCAAATGCCAAAAACTCTGCCGCCGCTGCTGCCAATGCCGCTACCCGGTTGACTTGATGTGTAGCGGCAAGTGCCGGGAAGATGGCATCTGTTATCGGTACAGATAGTTCCGGGTCATTCCAGACGATGATGCCGCTTTGTGGACCGCTAAACGTTTTCCCAGCCGAGCCAGTCATCACACATGCCCCTTCTCGCAACGGGTCCTGAAATTGACCGCCTCCGATCAACCCCAACTGGTGTGCACCATCAAAATAAATGCGACCACCCCATTCTTTCACGATCTCAGCCATCTCCTTCAGTGGAAATGGAAATAAGGTCATGGACGCGCCTAGGGTAACGAGCTTTGGCCTAACTTGCCGTGCGACTTTGGCGAACTCGTCCAGATCAACAGTAAGCTCAACAGGGTCCATTGGCACATCGACAATTTGCAAACCACGAATGCCAGCAGGCCCGTCCACCCGATTGCTGGAATGTCCCCCAAACGGTTGCGCGATCGTCATAATCGTATCGCCCGGTTGCGTTAACGCCGCATAGACCGTCATGTTCCCAATCATGCTGGCTACCAATCGATGGTCAGCGAAATTGGCTTGGAATACTTTTTTCAACAGCTCAACACATAACGCTTCGATTTCATCGATATATTTCGTGCCAGCAAACCATCTCTGCGTGCTGCCGATATGTCCTTCTGCAGCGCGAGTACCTACCTCAGAAGCGAGCAGTTGACGTACGATGGGCGTAGTGGGTGCTTCTGGTGCGAGCAAATTCAAGCATTCCTCGCCTCGCCAAATCGCATTGCGGTTTACTGCATTCACGATCTCTTGCTGAATCAGACGGTGGGACGGACTCTCTTCGATAATGGAACGCGCCCATTGCAAAACACGCGAATCATGTACTTCCCCCTTCATTTCAACCGTACTCATGCCATTACCCCCTATTCATCATTGGAATGGTTCGTAAGCAATCTGCCAAGGTTGATCCAGTTTTCTTCCATCAAAGAAGAGGCTAGCTGACTGTTGTTGTCTCGAATCGCTTCGATGATTCTACGGTGCTGTTCTACTGACTCCACCCCTTCTAAAGAACCGAACCGAGCAAATTCCAAACGCCGAATTTTCGGTACAACTCGCTCAAGTGCCAGGTAAATTTCACGATTCCCCGCAGCCTCGAGGATCACCTCGTGAAAGCCGTCATCTGCTTCAATCGCTTTGATCACATCTTGCTGTTCGAGTGCGACCTGCAGCTTTTCATTCCATTGCTCCAGACTACGGATGACCTCCGATTCAACTGGCATCGCCAATCGTGCTGCCAACCCGTGCAAGGCCGCAACAACCGGAAACGCGTTCTTCGCCTCCTTTTCAAGTAAGGGTGTCACTCGTGTGAGAGAGCCGGGAACGGATTCAATAAGCCCTTCGTCCTCCAACCGTTTGAGCGCTTCTCTCACAGGAGTTCGACTCACGCCAAATAAAGCCGCCAGTTCGTTGTCGTTGACCCGTTGTCCTGGCTTTAGCTCCAGCATGACAATCGCTTTCTTCAAGCCTTGGTATACCTGTTCGCGTAATGATGGGCGTTCGATTTGTTTGATGAGGTTAGTGTCCATGAAACCAATATATTGGTTTTGATTATTTCTGTCAATTTCAAACATTTAGATATATAATGGAGACGGTTTGAACGGATTGTGCTTTGGGCTTTTCAGTTATACCAACGGTACAGAAAAAAGAGGATACCCCACCAATCATTTACGAATGGGATATCCTCTTCAATTTTGAACGTAACGCTATGATTCTTCCGGAGGACTACAATACTCCCGAATCATCTGCTCCTTCATCTCTTCAACCGGAAACCCTTCCGGATAAGTCGTCATCATCAACATTGCTCCTTGGAGCGCCGAAGAAAAATAGAGCGATCTCAATCTGGGCTGCTTTACGCCTAACTGTTTGAATATCTGGCACTGGACTTCAAACTGCCTGCGCGACTCCTCATTTAATTGCTCTCTGTAAGAAGCAAGTACCCGATCATCTTCGGGCTGCGTTTGCAAATTCAAGTAAAAACGATAGATATCCGGCCGCTGGTAGACGTTATCAAGCGCACCGTTGACAATATGGCGCAGTTGTTCGTGCGGCGTTGCAAGCTGAGTCGCAGCCTCCATCACTTCTTTTACTTCCTCGATCCGTACCTGAACCATCGCGGCGAGAAGCTCTTCTTTTCCTTTGTAATAGTTGTAAAGCAGTCCCTTCGATATCTGGGCCTGTTTGGCTACATCGTCGATTGAGGTCGCGTGGTAGCCTTTTTTTATGAAGAGCGTCATTGCGGCTACATGGATCTTCTCTTTAGCAGCTTGGCGAATTCGCTCATTTTCAGATGGGGTACGCGGCACGGTTCAGTCAATCCTCCAAAAATTTAGTGATAGCGCCAGCGATTTCTTCAGGATGCGTCAACGTTGGTTTATGATCGGCACCCGTAATCTCAACAAACCTTCTCTCTGGTAATACTTCTTTAAAATATTCAGCAATCCGTTTCGCATCCAGGGCATCTTCCTTGCCGATTATCAAGCATGTTTGATTGGCTAATTTTTCGAGCCGTTCAATCGCAGGCGGCTGCGGCCATACAGACTCCCATGTCGCCCACTCGAACATTTTTGCTAAATTATGTTTCGCCATCTCTGTCAGAAGGTCCTTCTGTGGACTTCCCATCACGACGCGGTACGGGCAGGCCGATAAGGAAAGCCCTACCATACGGTCAACATCCGGCGTTTCTTGGATTTTCTGCATCCATTCCGTGAATGGCTGACTCGGTGTATACCCTGTCAAATCAGGAGCAATCAGCACGAGCTTGCTCACTCGCTGCGGATAAGTCAGCGTAAAATCCGTTGCAATTCGTCCGCCTATTGAGTGCCCTACGAGCGTGGCTTCGTCCAGCTTAAAATGGTCCATAACGGCAAGCAAATCATCGATGTAGTTCGCTACTCCTGTTGGAGACGGCGATTTCCCGCATCCGCGTCCGTCGAAAGCGATGACCTGATAATGCTTCGCCAAAATCGGCGCGACATACATCCAATCTCGCAAATCAGCACCGCCACTGTGCAATAGAATGACTGGTTTTCCTTCCCCTGAAACCTCATAGTACAAATCCATCGGTGATCCCTCCGTGAATTGCAGATTTGGTATACAATCCCAGTTTATTATTGAATGAACGTTTAGTCAATGAAAACGAGATACTCCCATACAAAACAAAAAGCCCTAATCAACATGATCAGGACTTACCTCTACCGTCAGACAAAGAACAATTACGCCTCCGACTGAATGCGCTTCGCCTCTGCGTACAGCACTTGAATGAATTTTTTCATATTGATCCGAATATCTGAACCCGGCGATGCGGCATTGCTCTTTAACTCCGCCATCTTCTTCCACACATACGTAAAATCAAAAAACTGCGAAGCGTAATTTTCGAACTTCCAATTCGAGAGGTCCGCAAGCCCAAGCGACGCCAAATGATTCAGCGACTGATAGATCGCTCGACGGACTCTCTGCTCAGAAGCTTTGACAACCTTGGCGACCTGTGGATCGTCCACAGCTACTCCGTGCCTGTGCTGTGCTACTGCCACAAAGATCTCTTTCAGGGCTGGAAATCCATTTTTAAACGTATGCGTCTGTTCGTATCCATGCAAGAAGTCCAAAATATCTAGCAAGTCATTGCTTCCATTGTCACCCGCGATACCCAACTCCGTTAACAGAAACTGCCCCGCCTCGCGAAGTGGTTTGCCCTGTGACGGACGAAGTTGTCCGGAAGGCTGCTGGTCCACTTGCATGACAGCATTCAGCGATTTGTGAATGTCCCGTATCGAACGCTCGAGACGAATTTTCTCGATCACTTTTTGGAGGATCGTTACGACTTCGATCTTGTTTACAGGCTTGATAATGTAGTATTCGCTTCCAAGGGCATACGCTTGGGCAATCAAATCTTTCGTTTCTGCCTGAGAGATCATGACGATCTTTCCTGTGAATGTTGGCTTCACTTGGCGAATCGTCTCAATCCCATCCCGGTTGGGCATGAACAAATCGATCAGCATAATATCTACGTTGCGTGCGGTTAATGTATGACCGTCTACCATCGAGCCGTCAGATGCTTCCCCCACGACTTCGCCCAGATTCTCGTCTTCTATGATTTCCGTCAACATGAGGCGAACGGCATCATCGTCATCAACTAAATAAAACAGCATCTTCTCACTCTTTCTTCGTTATCGGATCAATTGGTAACCGCATGAGAAATGTTGTCCCCTTCCCATCTACTCCATCCTGTAAGGAGATTTCCCCTTGCCATTGTTCCACCAATTGTTGTACATAAGACAGTCCGATCCCTGTAGAGGGGTTGCCGGTTTGATCGTATTTCGTAGTAAAGCCAGGCTTGAACAGCAAAGCCTTTCTCCGTGGAGGTACTCCCGGTCCGTCATCGTTGATTCTGATTTCCACAAGATCACCTATCCGTTCAATTTCAATGGAAATCGCTCCTGTTTGCTGGATGGCCTCCACTGCATTTGCCACCAAATTATTAATCAGGGAAAGCATCATGAAAACGTGATAGAGCGGATGTGTCCCCGTAATAGAAGCTGTGATTTGTATGTCCTTCTCCAACAAAGTTGCATACTTCATATTGCTTCGTTTGATAATGTCCACGAGCTGATGGATGTCCATGTAATCCGTGATGCTTTCATCGGATATCAGCTTGTGAAGCCCTGCAAAAATGCGTTGGTTGTCCTTTTTAATCTCGTGAACCTCGCCTGCGACAATCAATGCTTGCTTGGCAAATCTCTCTACATTCGTGGGCACCTGTTCCTTATGAAGCTCCTGCAAGCCTTGGTATAGCTCAAAAGACTTCATACTAATACTCTCGGCATTTTGCAGTGTTTTTTTCAGATGAATCGATTCCTCATACAAGGTGGAAATCAGCATCAGCATACGCTCGTTCTGTTTTCTTGTCTGCTGCTCTCGGGACTGTGCTTCGTACAGCTTCATCATGTTGAGAAAACTAATGACGATAAAGCTGTGGGACAGAGCGATAACGAGCATCTCTTGCACCGCTCCCCATGTGAGGACGGTATCTAACAGTACATGTTGCGAGAGAACCTCAATCAGGTCGGCCAATACCTCGATGACCATTCCCATCAATCCAACCAAAATCGTCCTGTTGTGAAAATGGCGTACTCCGGTTAAATAAAACAGAACAGAATAAGCAAAATAAAAGAAAAAGCTAGAATAATGCGCTTGGAGAGAAGCCTCCCATACTGATTGATTCCCGGCGATAAGGTCAATCACAATCCGAAAGCATACGACCGTAATCCCCGTCAAAAAGCCAGCGAGAACAGATGGAATTCTTTGAAACAGTAATAAAAAGAAGAAAAAGGTAGGAGCTCCAAAGCTAATTCGAAATGTCTCATTGACGGGATAAAATTTCAACTCCCCTGCCAACGGAACCGTAATAAGCATGAGCGCCAATATATACCAATCTCGTTTTACTTGTGTTTGAACACGCACGCTTTTCACTTCCCATGTTGTTTCTTGATGCCCCTATCTATTTTTACCGAGGATACGCCTGTAGGACAAGTCTCAAAAAAAAATGGAGCACTCACATGAATCAATCTGTGAGTTTTTGTTTTATTTTGTAGGGTGGTTGTAAAGTGTTCATTATATGTATTTCGCGAAGCATGGAAGCGCTTTCTCTTCCTCTTCGCGTAAGAGCAGTGTATTCGATTTTTGGGGGGACAGGCGTTGATTCAACAGGTTTTACTCGTGGATGAATTACAGCAATGGGTGGAACAATATCGTTCCAAGGCATCTGAAGGAAAATGTGCCAGTTATATCCCTGCTTTGTACAGAACAGATCCGAATCAGTTAGGAATTTGTATCATCGAGCCTACAGGAAAAATGCACACAGCGGGTGACTGGGAAGTTCCTTTCACGATGCAAAGTATTTCCAAAGTAATCAGTTTTATTGCTGCTTGCTGCTACCATGGTATCCCTTACGTGTTGGATCGGGTAGATGTAGAACCGACTGGAGATGCATTCAATTCCATTATCCGTCTGGAAATGAACAAGCCAGGTAAGCCTTTTAATCCGATGATCAATGCGGGAGCGATAACGACATCTTCACTCCTCCCTGGTCAAACACCGGATCATAAGCTGCGCTACTTGTATGCATTTTTCAGTAAAATTACAGGCGTTACACCAATGGTGAACGAGGAAGTGTTTCTTTCCGAATGGGAAAACTCTCACAGAAACCGGGCACTCGCCCACTATTTAAAGGATACCGGCTATTTGGCGTGCGAAGTGGAAGACGCTTTGGAGGTCTATCTCACCCAATGCTCGATTGAAGTAACCACCGAGCAAATTGCTTTGATCGGTCTCCTTTTGGCACTCGATGGCTACCATCCGATGCGCAACGAACAAGTTCTCCCGAAAGATGTCGTCCGTCTAGCCAAAGCACTGATGCTCACCTGTGGCATGTACGATGCATCGGGCAAATTCGCCGCGAATGTTGGCTTGCCCGCAAAAAGTGGCGTCTCAGGCGGAATCATGACACTGGTTCCTCCTAACCGCAAACCACGTTCACCGTTTCAAGATGGTTGTGGAATCGGTATTTTTGGACCTTCCATTGACGGTTGTGGAAACAGTGTAGCGGGCGTTTCTTTGTTAAAACATATGGCTCAGGAATGGGATGTAACGATTTTTTAGAGAATACTAAGGAAAAATTCATAACAAAATTCGAGGTGACACGATGCAACAATTCTTACTCGATGTAACAGCTACTATTAACGATTTTTTGTGGTCCTATATTATCATTATCATGCTAATCGCGTTAGGCTTGTTTTTTACCTTCCGTGGCAAATTTTTGCAAGTACGCATGTTGCCAGAAATGCTCCGTTCCATTAAAGAAGGGAGAGCGAAAGACGATGGCGGTATCTCCCCTTTCCAGGCTTTCGCTATTAGTATGGCCGCGCGTGTCGGTACAGGGAACATTACGGGTATTGCTATTGCGATCGCATTAGGTGGTCCTGGTGCGGTATTTTGGATGTGGGTCATTGCGATTATTGGTTCTGCATCCAGCTTTGTTGAGAGTACGCTCGCTCAGATTTATAAAATCAAGGATAAGAACGGTTTTCGTGGCGGTCCGGCTTATTACATGGAAAAAGGGTTGAACAAACGTTGGATGGGCGCCCTGTTTGCTGTCCTTATCACCCTTTCGTTTGGTCTTGTATTTAACGCTGTGCAATCCAACACCATCACGATTGCCTTTGAAAATTCTTTTGGGACAGATCGACTGGTACTCGGTATCATCATGACGATCGTATTTGCTGCAATCATCTTCGGCGGTGTGAAACGCATTGCGAAAATGTCTGAGTACATCGTCATTGTATTGGCCGTATTGTACATCGGGATGGCGCTCTTCATTGTGATCCTGAACATCTCGAAAATGCCGGAAGTCCTTTCTCTGATTGTGAAAAACGCATTCGGCTTCGAGCAAATCGCCGGCGGTTCTCTCGGTGCAGCGCTCATGCACGGCATCAAGCGTGGTTTGTTCTCTAACGAAGCTGGTATGGGTAGTGCGCCGAATGCTGCGGCTACAGCAACGACAAGCCATCCAGTGAAGCAAGGTTTGATTCAAGCATTCGGTGTTCTATTCGATACCCTCGTGATTTGTACAAGCACAGCTTTTATCATTTTGCTGTCCGGCGCATACACACAACAAGGACTGAGTGGCATTGAGCTGTCACAAGCAGCACTGAGCATTCATATCGGTTCTTGGGCTTCTGGCTTCCTTGCCATTATGGTATTCCTGTTCGCCTTCAGTACATTGATTGGTAACTACTACTACGGCGAGACCAACATCGAGTTTTTGAAGACAAGCAAAGCATGGCTATTGCTGTATCGTTTGAGTGTACTCGCTATGGTGTTGTTCGGATCAGTGGCAAAGGTACAGCTCGTGTGGGATTTGGCCGATTTGTTCATGGGCTTCATGGTCATTGTCAACCTGATTGCGATCGCCATGTTATCAAAAGTCGCCTATGCTGCTCTACATGATTATTTGGAACAGAAAAAAGCAGGAAAAGATCCTGTGTTCTACAAGGACAGTATTGAAGGCGTGGATAATATCGAAGCCTGGGATGCTGCTCCATCGTCTAACAAATAGCTCTGCAAATCAAAACGAGAAGCTTGCTCAGTCAGCAGCTTCTCGTTTTTGTTCAGAGAAAATAAAGTATTAGACTGGCCTGGTTTATTGAGCTATCGTACCCGTTAGCTCAATGCAACTATGTGTCGCTCACGATCTTCAACGCAACAACCTAGCATTGCGTTAGCGCCGAGGAACGCAAAACGATCAAAATCAAAAGAAACGACAGATATCTGCTCACGCTGCTATCTATCCTCGCCTTGCCATTAGCAGAATTAGCCTATTTGCCCCTATAGTGTAGTGGCTGCAAACAGGCTATTTAATTCCGCTTATATCATGATATGTCTTTGTTCAATGCCAGCCACTGCACCGCCAACTCGAACTTGGTTGATTTCACCGCTCTCGCTCAGGCGCAAACTTGCCTTGATTTCAGAAGGACAATCCATCGAATACCCTTGTCTGAACATGACATGCTCCACTTCCTGCAAAGATCGTTGGCCATGTTGGTACAAATAGCTGAGCAGGGCACCGTTGGATGTTCCTGTCGCGCTTTCCTCGGGAATATCGTACAGCGGCGCAAAATTCCGGCATTCCGCAACAGCATCGTCTGGAGTATCCATCGTGAACAGATGATATCCAACCACATCATATTTTTCGCTGATGGCGGTTATAGCGTCAAAATTGGGCTGAACCTCATACAAGAGCTTCCTGCTGCGAATCGGGATAAAAATGTCCCGCAGTCCCGTCGAGACAATTTGGATGGGTAACCCGGTTTCCAGATCCTTGGCATCCATTCCCAAGGATGGTGCTATTTCCTCACAGGATATCCTTTCAAGAAATTTTGGTAAAGCCTGTGACAAATAAACAAGACCCTCGGAGCTAATATCGACATCCAAAATCCCTGCCTTGGTTTCTATCGTATAGAAGGTCCCTTCCTTTGCCAAACCCAGCGAATGCATGAGTCCAAATGCAGCAATCGTGGCGTGTCCGCACAGATCAACTTCGCTGGCGGGGGTGAAATAGCGGATTTTGTAATCCGCAAGCAAGGATTTTTCCATAAAGGCCGTCTCCGAAAGGCCCAATTCTTTCGCGATGAGCTGCATATCTGCAGCATCCAGCGACAGGCCATCCTCTAAGACAACACCTGCAGGATTACCACCACGCTCCCCTTTCGAAAACGCATTTAACGTATACACTTCCACATTCATGTTCCGCTCGTCCTCTCCTTATCTTCAAAAAAACGATGTGCGCAACAGCACGTCTCACTCGCTGCCATGAGACGGATGTCAGGACTCCCGGCAATTCGGAATCGTTCAGTTCCGTAACATGCGAATAATAAGGACTATTCAAGTCAATCTCTCCCGCTCCGTACGGCATTACATAATGTGCACTCCAGACCGGCTCTCCCTGTTCATTAGTATCCATATACATCGTACCGCAACCACCTATTTGGAGAAACATATTTAAGTCTGGTTGACACTACAAGCGAAACGAGGGGCTGCCGGCTTAACTTATGAACTGAATGTGATACAAAAAGGATTGGAGTCTTTTCATTCTTTCTTAAAAGCTCAGGATTGAAGTATTCGGTGCAATACCCACATTAAATACAAGAGTCAAAGATCGCTCCCAAACTATATTAAGGGTTTACTGCTTAATTTCCAATATTTTACTCATGGTGCTTTAATCTACTTTTCGTAAGAAAAAAATAAAAGACAGGATTATTCCTGTCTTAGTCGTTTGTGTCAATAGTGCAGTGCCATCCATAATGGTGGAGTGCCCCAACTCTTTATAAAAAGTCCAAGAGATACAATCTGTTGGCTTCATGCCGATCTGCGGTGGCTAACCCTAAAGGTCACTGCACATTCTAATTATTCCACATAATCTATCTCTTGTCTTCTCTTTAGTTTCAGGGTTAACCTTCCGGTTTAGATACCTGTAAGGCTAAAAAGGAATAAGTATCAGTTATCTAAAAACACTCAAAATTATTGGCTTTCACGTTTGACTCAGTAGTATAACTGATACTCCATTGTAAATTTATCTTTAGCAATACTAGAGTACAAGTCTGAATAAAATCAAAGTAGAATTCTAGACACCAGTTATTGAACCAACTGGCAGTTTTGCTTGATAAGATTCTTTTATCTTATTTTCTATAGTATGGCCTCTTTGGATAATAAGGCATGTACCCCGTTTACACCATTGACTAGCTGCGTTATACGCAAATCAACAAGAAGGCTTGACAAATTTAACGCTTCTTTTCGCTCAAAATTATACAATTCCTGCATCCAATCAAGCATTCCCTCTAAGGCAATCATCGCTGCTTCATGTACATCTTCATGGAATCCAAAGGTAATTCTCTTAAGGGGAGTTTCTGCTCTTGGGAACGATAAACATTGATCAATGACTGTGAAGGTTAGATCGACTAACTGCATTGGGCATTCGAGAGCTGGACTGGATACCTCTCCATCACCTTGAACAGCATGACCGTCACCAACAGAAAAAAGGCCACCTTCTACTGCTATCGGTAAGTATAAAATACTACCAGGTACAAGTTCTTTACAATCAATATTCCCTCCACAGAACCTTGGAGGGTAAGTGGAGTGTATCCCTTCCTCATTTGGAGGCATGCCCATAATACCCATAAAGGGATTGAGCCGTATTTTATGTCCTTTGTTACTAATCCCTAGATTGTTAGAAGCATCTAACTCCCACATCAAAACATACTCTGGTCCCTCGTGAAGACCCAATCTTTTGTTAATAGTATTCGGAAATCCACCTCCGCTACTCCAGCCCCAATTACCGGTCTTAATATCGTTAATACGAATAGCCAAGGTTTTTCCTTCTTTTGCTCCATTAATGTAGATAGGTCCGATCAAGGCATGTCCGCTGTCTTGTGGATGATCTCTTTCGCAGAATTTCTCTCTTACACCGTCTAATTGAAATGGACCAGTATTCCACCCGGCGTCAATAGTCTCAAAGCGAACGGTGTCACCCGAATTGATTGATACTATTGGAGTGAACTCCTTTGAAAAAGAACCGTGCAGAGTTGAACGATCTGGGTGAATAAAAAACTCCGCCATATAGACACCTCCTAATTTGTACCCCATATTATCATATATCAGGAAATGTATGGAAAACCCACTGAGGTTGTGTTTACTTTTCGAAATATTTTGCTAACGAAATCGATAGCCTAAGTAAAAAGAGGCAGTCAGGACCTTCTGACTGCCTCTCTAATTTTGATAGTTAAGTACATATGCGATTTACATGTCGTTCTTATGTTTTGTTATAAAGAACTACAGAAACACTTTATTTTTCGGTCTACTACTTTATTTTACAGTCTACAACCTTATTTTTACGGAACAGTTTTTCATTTACAAGCGCGGATCGATCTCTTTTTCCTTCGCCACTTCAAAGAGCATGGTTGCAACTACTTTTTGATACTCCGTATTTTCTGGAGAAATATCGTCGAATTTGAATCCAAGCATCCGTTGACCCAGCCTGTGTTCCCGCATCGAAGTCTTGAGCTTTTGCGTACAATTTTTCTGATTGAAAAGCTTGCGGTACTTGTGGGGGAAACGGTAATCGTAGCCATAAATAATCGCCAAGTACTCCGGATTGCGAACCTTCATGGCAGGCACGACCTTCTGATCGATGAACTCTGGCTTGATCACAATGCCTTCCATCTTGTTTTCCAGTGTAATCGTGGAAAAGTAACGTGCCGCTTGTTCATATGCATTCGGCTCAGACAAATCGATGGCGAGAAAATGATCGTCATTTACAAAGCGATACATATCAGATGTCTTCCAATCCGGCAATTGCTCGTCCCCATTCAAATAGACAGCCTTTAGAATCGAAAAAGGCTTGTAGACAAGCTCCCCTTCTCCTGCATAGAGCTCCATCTGTTTTTGGTAAATGTGATAGGCCTCCAAATGCTTGTCGACAGGAACGTAGCTCTCTTTGATTTCTCGCACATACTTGTAGTTTTGATACACGCTCGAACCGAATTTTTCCGTGAGCGCACTCTTGGATAGGTGGAACTGGTCTTTTTCGAATCCGCTCTCGTCATAGATGTGAACAAGTTGGTGAAGTGCCTCTTCAAAACCGTATTCCTGCAAAAATGCAAATTCACTGCGAAGCGCGGATTCGATTGGTTTGAACTGCTTTTCGATCAAGCCCTTCCCTATTGCACTCCATGGCAACAATTCGCCATCCAAGATGAGCATCGCCATTTCATTTTGCTCCATATATTCACGGAACCTTGCATGTAGCTTGTCATATATCGGTGTCAAATCAACCTGATTGATGGCATATCCGTTTCTGCTGATCGCAAAGCATTTGTCGCGATCATGATGGAGATAGAGATTGCATCTCGAACCCATATATTTCGGCTGCAACACGACTTGCTGAATGCCTCGATTCGCAAAATAATCCAGCCCCGCCTTCAACGACTCCAATTCCTGAGTCTCCACATCCTTATCCGCCGGGGGCATCGTTCCGGAAATAAAATTGACCTTATTTTGCGAGCAGTAACGGAGTCGACGGAGTTCTTCCTCTTCCAAATCTCCCACGGATACTTGTTTTTCTGTATGGAACAAGATCGGCAGCTCATCAGTCATCACCCGATGCTCAGACTGAAACGATTTGAAAAACGGCTTGTGTGTGATCACGACTGACGTTAAAGCATTTCCGTGCACACATCCAGTATCGAGATGGAGTTTGTTCTTCAGCCGAAACGTTTTTTGGGCCGCGATATGTCCAAAAATATGGTACGGATGATTACTGACCGCTTCAACCGTCAAAAATGCGAGTTGCTCTTCCAATGAAGCCGTGCGGTCTATCCGAAAATTGCGTTGGCGCCGCATCGAATTCGCATCGAGCTTTCCAATATACTTCTTTTTGCAGGGAGCGTGTGTTACATAATAGGACGGGCCAGTCAGTGCGTTCGATCGATAAAACGGCTGAGCCAGCCTATACAAGTGATTGAACCTCTCTGTTAATTCAGCGTCTTTTTCCAGGACGTGTGTAGAATCAAAATAAGTATCCAGTAGCTGTGGGTCTACCCCTTTTAGTTCCTTACTCAAGTATTTGTAGACAAAATTTTCGTGGTTCCCGAGAACAAACAAGAAATGCTGTTGATTTTCGTATAGAAACTCGATAATCTCCCTGGTTTGCGCTCCTTTGTCGATCCAGTCCCCTGCTACGATGATTTTGGTATGCTGTACCTTTTCCGTCGTGATGAGACGATTGCCCTCAAGCTTGAATCCGTAGTTTTGCAGGAGACCTTTTAATTCTTGGACGCATTCGTGAATGTCTCCGATGATGATGTATGTTTGATCTTTGGGAAGGATCGTTGCCAGATAGGCATCCTTATTTTCAATCAAGACCTCATAACGAGGGTTAGCCACCCCATCTGCTAGTACGTAAAAATCTTTGTGCCGAATCCGGTGAATGTTGTGGTACCCTTCCTTGGATAATGCCCGGAGCACCTCTTGCTTTAACCGGAGAATATGGTTGGTAATCCATTTTTTTGACCGCTCGGATGCATAGTAATCTTCCCGATTGCGATAATCAAAGAGGATCACTTCCAAGCGGTAATTGTTCTCGGCTGCAATTTCGCGGACTTTCGAACGGAAGTCTTCTACTAGTCCTGTTGTATCGACAACCACGAATTCGGCGTTGATCGGGAACGAAGTCACCAAGCGTAGCTTTTCAAACAGGAGCTGAAATGCCTGCTCGCTGGCCTCAAGCATCACCTGATCATACTTGTCGTAATCATAGCCCAGCAGTTCCTGGCGAATGCTGTCTGAGGAAATGTATTGGACATTTGCTTTTGCGTTTTTCTGTTCATCTTCAAAAGAAAGCCTCGGTATGAGTACTTCCTTGGCAAAGGTCGTTTTCCCACATTCGGTGGGACCGACGAGCATAAAAATCGTGTGAACCTGCGTCTGTATCAGCATCGTTACTCCCCCTTTCGCTGGACAATGACGCCTTGTGTGGTGTGTATGTCATTCACGCCGTCACCAATGGATACAAATTGTCCCTGCACCCCGGCTTCTTCCATGATCTCGGTCATCCATGCTTGGAACTCTTCTTGTCCCATTTCCCATTTATGATCGTCGTGGCGATAACCTTCCAGCTCATAGAACTGATTAAAATCTGAGTTCGGTGTCGTAATGATAAAATGGTCAAAATCCAATTGACTGCATATTTGCTTAATGAACACTCTCGCTTCCTCTTTGCTCATGTGCTCAATGACCTCAGTCAAAATGACATCTACTTGTTCACCGTTGTAATCCTGTAAAAACTGATCAAGCGAGCGGAACAAAATCAGATTCGAGATTTCTTTCTCCACGGCCCTGCGTCTGACTAATTCCAGCGATTGTTCATTGATATCGATGGCATAGTAATACTGCGGCAGCTTGGTAGCGAACGGTATCGCATAAAAGCCTTCTCCGCATCCGATATCCACAATGGATTTCGTAAAAGGAAGCTTACTCGAAATGTAGTTCCTTCTCTGCAAACCGGTGCTGCCATATTCCAATTGAATGGGGTAGCGGCTCGTCTTCTCGATCTCGGTCTTGTACTTGCGATAGCGCTCTCTGGTTGTCAGGAAATTGCGAGCGAACAGACTTCGTATGTAAAAAGGTGCGTCGATGACATGAATGCTTTTGATGTATTTATCCAGGATGTTATCGGATATATCGATGTGCTCTTTTCCAAACATACTCAAGAATAGACAGAGCACGCTCACGACGTGGAGAAGCTGATGCAGACTCGTTCTCGTTGTGATGGTCAAAGCGTAGCTTTTATCAGCGTGGTGCTTGAGTTCAAAGGTGAAATCCTTCAGGTGCTTCTCAAAAAATGTCAGATACAGCAGGCGTTCGATGTGAATCATGTTGATGAAAAAAACATGCTCATACCCTTCTGCATCCCGCTCGTCGTGTTGCTTCATCGGAGCGAAAAAAAATTCATTGATCGCATTTAATGGAAACAAGGGTGTATTGTACCGGGAGACATTCAAATATTCAAAATGCTCCTGTTCGGATTGTTTGTAGGAAACCTCATTTTCTGCATCTTTAAAGTAAACGTTATACGTATCCGCATTGGAAAACCACCCGTATGTGATGCCTTTTCGAATGGATCGTAAACTCATTCCGGAATTCGGATTTTTCTTAATCATGTACGAAAAGTCCGGGTTCTCTGATCGTAGCTGAACAATGGCCATACGTTATCTCACCTCTGGAAAAGAAGAATCAATACCTACTGACAATCTTCGCTTTTCCATTCCATGCTGAACAGGGTAAAAGTATTACGACCTTCCAAAAATGACCGGAACATTTGCTACGCGATGCTGTTCTTGGTATAGTGAAATCCGCGATAACAAACCAACGGGAGGTACGTCAGATGCCTTATTACAAACCGATTGAGATCGCTCGCGAGCTACATATTAGCACGAGTGCTTTGCGCCATTATGAATCATGGGGAGTCGTTCCTGCTCCTGATCGTGCCGACAATGGTTATCGACTTTATACAGAAATCCATCTTGCCTATTTTCGTTGCCTGCGCGCCATGTTTCCTGGCTTTGGGGTCGCTGTCACCTGTGAAGTCCTTCGATCGCTTCAAAAAGCGGATATGGATACTGCCTTTTGGCTCGTGAATAAAGAACAGGCCAACCTTCAGCAGGAGAAGGTCGCAGCAGACCAAACACTCGAACTTTTGCAAAATCTCGATCTCCCCTTGCCTCCAAATAAAAAGTGGCGAAACCGCATGACGATTGGTGAAGTCGCTGCTTACACAGGAGTCACAACGTCTGCGATTCGCCATTGGGAAAAAGAAGGCTTGCTAGTACTGCCACGTGATCCTGAGAATGGCTACCGCCAATTCACTCCCATGGATATACGGAAGATTTTGCTTATCCGCACATTACGCAATACCGTGTATTTTTTAACGAACATGAAAGAAATTGTACAAGCAGTCGAAAATCAAAGTATTGAGCAGGCAAAAAAAGTGACGGCAGATGCGATCAAAAGCATTCACGATCGCAATCGCCATCAGATGTACGGAATTAGGCGGTTGGTTGAATTATGCGAGGTACTGAAGCTCGTGTGATTATTTTCCTGTAAAACGCGGTGTAGTCTTGTCTAAGAAAGCCTTGGTTCCTTCCCGGAAGTCTTCGGTGGATGCCACGAGTCCGAAGTAGTCTGCGCCTAGAAGTGCGGACTCCTCTACTGTCAGATTACTCCCTCGATGAATCGCATCCCATGTTAGTTTTACTGCCAGCGGAGACTGAGACAAAATTTCTCGGAGAACCTCCTCTGTTTCTGCCAGTAGCCGCTCAGACGAAACGACCCGATTTACCAGTCCCATTCGATATGCTTCATCCGCATCTATCGCTGATCCTGTAAGCAGCAACTCCGCGGCACGGCCTTTTCCTATTAGCCTAGGGAGCCTTGTTGTTCCACCAAAGCCCGCCACTGCTCCAATTCGCACTTCTGGATGTCCCATTTTGGCATTTTGAACCGCAATACGCAGCGAGCACGATTCAGCGATCTCAAGGCCCCCGCCTAACGCATAGCCGTTTATCGCAGCAACAACTACTTTTCCCAACGATTCGATTTGACTGGTCACCGAAACAGCCAACTGAGCAAAATCCCTTACTTCCAACGGTGTCGCCTGATGCAGATACGAGATGTCCGCACCGGCCGAAAATGCTTTTTCTCCCGCCCCTGTAAGGATGACCGCTTTCACACCGGGATCGGTTTTGATCCTGTCCAAGATGGTCGAAAGCTGAGTAAGGACATCTCGGTTCAATGCATTCAATGCCTCTGGTCTGTTTAGCGTAAGAGTCACGATTCCTTTCTCATTCTTGTACAAAACAACCCCTTCGACGCTCATCTTTCCATCCTCCCATCGTTTTAGAAGCTACTGAATAACAAAGTTCTTTTCGACCAGGCAAACTTCTGGGTAATACCTCCATACTTTGCTTTCCAAATAAAAATTCCTGCTTCTTCCATATACAAAAAAAGGATGACCCCAGAGCTTCAACCATCAAAGCACCTTTACGGTCATCCCATTTCTTATTTCTTTTCTACGGCATGTCCACCAAATTCATTACGCAAGGCTGCGACCACTTTTCCGTGGAACGTATCCTCGTCCAACGAACGGTAACGCATCAGCAAGGACATGGCAATCACGGGTGTAGCTGCCTGTAGATCCAGCGCTGTTTCCAGCGTCCATTTTCCTTCCCCGGAGGAATGCATGACCCCACGGATTTCATCAAGCTTGGCGTCTTTTCGAAAAGCTCGCTCTGTTAAGTCCATCAGCCAGCCTCGAATGACGGAACCATTTGCCCACACGCGTGCGACCTCAGCAAAATCGTAGTTATACTGGCTTTTCGCAAGTACCTCAAAGCCTTCTCCGATGGCCTGCATCATACCGTATTCGATCCCGTTATGAATCATTTTCAAGAAGTGACCGCTGCCCGCTTCGCCAGCGTACAAATATCCGTTAGCAACGTTAATGTCGCGAATCATCGGCTCGATATGAGTGAATGCTTCCCGATCGCCCCCAATCATCATACATGCTCCGTGGCGCGCTCCCTCCATCCCTCCGCTCGTACCTGCATCCATGAAGTGAATGCCTTTTTCTTTTAAGCGAGCATAGCGATCTAACGATTGCTTGTAATGAGAGTTGCCACCGTCAATGACGATATCTCCTGTATCCAGCAAGGTAGAGAGTTGATCAACTAATTGATCCACAATCTCTCCTGCCGGTACCATCAGCCATATTACGCGAGGTGTCGGCAGCTTCGTCACAGCGTCTTCCACCGAAAATGCTGGAATCGCGCCTTCATGACTCAACTCTTCTGCACGCGTAGAATCTACATCATAGGCTACGACCTCATGCTGATGCGAGAGCAAATTAAGCGTAAGATTGTACCCCATTTTTCCTAACCCGAGGATCGCAAGTTTCATATCGTGTACGTCACTCCTTTTTGGATCATATCCGTTACCACGTATTATAAGACAAAAATTTTCATCTTTCATCAAAAATGAAGAAAATTTTTTCGAACCTATGAAAAGAAGTCTGATTTTCCTTATACTAACAGTACAGATTCACAACGGAACGTTAGGAGGTACCTATTGATGAACGCTTCTACCCCGCATGCTCCTCGTGTGCTCACGCAATTACGCGCCATCTATACGCAATTAAGCGGGAAAGAACAACAGATCGCCGACTATATTTTGGAGCATGCCAGTGAAATTATTCACTTCTCTATCACGGAGCTAGCCGACCAATGCCAATGTGCAGATGCTACCGTATTTCGTCTGTGTCGCAGGCTTGGCTTTCGCGGCTACCAGGCATTCAAAATCGCCTTGGCGAGTGAGGTCACGAATCCGAAGCAAACCATTCACCAAGAAATCAATCTCGACGACGATGACGTCAGTGCAATTGCTGAAAAAATTTTCACAGCGAATATCGAGACGATTCGAGATACGCAGCAGATTATCAATAAAGATGAGTTAATGAAAATCGTCTCCTGTTTGGAAAATGCAAGCCGGATCGAGTTTTATGGCTCGGGAGGCTCTGCCGTCATCGCACAGGATGCGTACCACAAATTTATGCGGACAGGCATCCCTTGTCTCTATCATTCTGATGCGCACTACCAAGTAATGTCCGCCTCTCTGCTTGCCAAAGGAGCTGTCGTCGTAGGCATCTCCCACTCTGGCTCCAATAAAGATATTTTGGCAGCCTTGCAGGTTGCCAAGGAAGCCGGAGCAAAAACAATCGGCATCACAAGCTATGGGAAATCTCCTCTCGTGCGTCTGGCAGACATGTGCTTGTACACGACCTCACGCGAAACGGTATTTCGTACAGAAGCCCTGTCCTCCAGGCTTGCTCAGCTCAGCTTAATTGATCTGCTCTATGTAGCCGTATCCTTACGGCGGCAGGATGATACGATCACCAATATCCAGCACATCCGCGAAGCCATCTCACTCAAACGCCTGTAAATCAGGCGTTTTTTCTTTTGCTTGCCTCACTTGCAACTTGCAGGAGAAAAATGCAAATCATACAAGCATCATGTGAAATGTTCAATAACGAAATAATTTTTTTCTTAATGCTTAACAAATGAAAAAAATTTCGATATAATCGCGTTATCTCCATGACAACACGTTGAAAGCGCATTCAATTAGGGGTGACTTCTATGACACAAACCTACTTTATCGGGCTCGATATCGGGACAACCAGTACTAAAGCAATTGTTTTTACTCCTTCCGGCGCCATCCGCGGTACGGGTAATATCGATTATCAGCTACTCGTTCCCCAGCCGTCTTGGGCTGAGCAAGAGCCGGAGACGATTTTTGCTGCTGTCATCCAGGCATTGAAACAAGCACTGGAGCATGCAGGCATTGCGAAAAGCGAGATCGGTGGTATTGGTTTCTCTACTGCCATGCACAGTCTGATCGCTGTCGACCCGAGTGGCAATCCCCTGACAAACAGCATCATCTGGGCTGACAATCGGAGCGTGGCACAGGCAGATCGACTAAAAGCAGACGGTGTCGGCCACCAGATTTACTTAGCAACGGGCACACCCATCCATCCCATGTCTCCACTGCCCAAAATCATGTGGCTACGGGAGAACTTGCCAGATATGTTTCGGCGGGCAGCCAAGTTTATTTCGATCAAGGAGTATGTCATTTATCGGCTTTTTGGTGAGTATATCGTCGATTACTCCATTGCTTCAGCTACGGGGCTGTTCAATCTGAGAAAGCTCGACTGGGATGAGGAGGCGCTGCGAGTCGCAGGCATTTCCAAGCAACATCTCAGCGAGCCTGTACCGACTACTCATATCCTGCGAGGAATGAAGATTCGCTATGCGGAAGAGATCGGGATCGATCCAGATACGCCTTTCGTTGTCGGTGCCAGCGATGGGGTTTTGGCAAACCTCGGCATCGGTGCCATTGATCACGGACAAGTAGCCATCACGATTGGCACGAGTGGCGCTGTAAGAACAGTAGTTCCAGAGCCGATCACCGATCCAAAAGGACGGACTTTCTGCTACGTACTGACGGAAGATCATTGGGTAATTGGCGGACCATCGAACAACGGTGGGATTATGCTTCGCTGGTTCCGTGACGAATTCAGTTGGCCCGAAGTGGAAAAAGCCAAACAGCTCGGCGTCGACCCTTATGAAGTCATGATTCAAGCTGCTGAGCATGTTCGAGCTGGTGCAGACGGGTTGCTCTTTCTCCCCTTCCTATCCGGCGAACGAGCTCCGTACTGGAACGCCCAAGCAAGAGGCTCCTTCTTCGGTATCGGCCTACATCATAAGCGTGAGCATTTCATCCGAGCTGTTCTTGAAGGAATCTTGTTTAGCGTCTACAGCATCGGTATCGCCCTGCGCGATCTGGCAGGTGGAGCCAAGGAAATCCGTGCATCGGGTGGATTCGCCCGCTCGCGGGAATGGCGCCAGATTATGTCCGACATGTTCGGCTATGAAGTGCTGATTCCGGAAAGTCATGAAAGCTCGAGCTTTGGTGCGGCCCTCTTGGCGATGCATGCATTGGGGGCAATGGATCATTTGCAGGATGTGAAAAAGATGATTCATATTTCGCATCGCCATGAGCCAGATTTGGAACGATCCAGTGTCTATTTGGAGCTTTTCTATATATACGAGCGTGTTTATTACAACCTGCTGGAAGAGTACAAGCTGATAGCCAAATTCCAAAAGCGGTTAAACAACTAGAGACAACAACTAGGGAGGGTTCATCATGCCACTCGTCATTACACTGCTGTCCATCGTCTTCCTGCTCGTTCTCATTACTCGCTTCAAACTGAACCCATTCATCGCACTTTTATTGGCCGCTGGATTTGTGGGAATCGCATCCGGCATGCCGCTTGTAAAAGTTGTGGATTCAATCAAGGATGGGATGGGTGGCACTCTCGGCTTTATTGCGATCGTGCTTGCCTTGGGAACCATGCTTGGCAAAATGATGGCAGAATCTGGCGGTGCCGAACGTATTGCCCGTACTCTCATCAATCGCTTCGGTGAGAAAAACGTACACTGGGCCATGATGTTCGTGGCGTTTATCGTAGGGATTCCGGTATTTTTTCAGGTTGGTTTTGTTCTCTTGATTCCACTCGTGTTTACGATTGCCAGACAAACTGGTGTCTCCCTTGTCAAAATTGGAATACCGCTTGTAGCCGGCCTTTCGATCGTTCACGGGATCGTACCTCCGCATCCTGCTGCTATGGCCGCTGTCGATCTGTTCCAGGCGGATGTTGGTAAAACGATTTTGCTCTCGATCATTGTCGCGCTGCCTTCCGCGATCATTGCAGGACCGATCTACGGCAGTTGGATTAGCAAACGAGTCAAGGCCAGCATTTCTCCAGAGCTCGCTTCCCAATTGGCGGAGCCAAAATCCGAGCGTGATTTGCCTAGCTTTGGGATCACCGTCTTCACCGTCCTGCTCCCTGTGCTGTTAATGTTGTCTGCAACCGTTGCGGATGTAACTCTGCCAAAAGAACATACCATTCGCCAATGGGCTGATTTTATCGGAAGCCCGATTACTTCTCTGTTGATTGCCGTGATTGTCTCCTTCTGGACGCTCGGGTTCAACCGTGGTTTTACCAAAGACGATATTCTCAAATTCACAAATGATTGCTTGGCCCCAACCGCGACAATCTTGCTCGTCATCGGCGCAGGTGGCGCATTTAACAAAGTACTGCTGAACAGTGGTGTGGGTGAATATATTGCCGAGCTCGCTACTGCATCTGCGATCTCCCCTATTTTCCTGGGCTGGCTGATCGCCGCCTTGATCCGTGTAGCAACAGGCTCTGCGACCGTCTCCATGATGACGGCTGCCGGTATCGTAGGTCCGATCGCGCTGCAAATCCCTGGAACAAGCCCTGAGCTCTTGGTACTGGCAACAGGTTCTGGCTCCCTGATCCTGTCTCACGTAAATGATTCCGGCTTCTGGCTAATCAAGGAATACTTCAATATGTCTGTGCAAGATACATTGAAAACGTGGACAGTGATGGAGACCATTCTTTCTGTTGTAGCAATCATTTTGATCATGGGACTGTCCTATATCGTGTAATATGAAATGAAAAACAGGTCTTTTCATCCACATCGCTGGGAGGTAAGGCCTGTTTTTTGTCTGGCTGGATAACTTGCTACTTCATACGTTTGGCAATCGGATGATCTTCATTCAGCTCTAGCAAATCCCACAGGTTGCCATATAAATCCTGAAAGACCGCCACCATTCCATACGGCTGTTCTTTTGGCTCTCTCACAAATTGGATTCCTCTAGCGACCATCTCATGATAATCTCGCCAAAAGTCATCTGTGTTTAAAAAGAGAAAAACTCTCCCGCCAGCCTGATTCCCGATAAATAGCTCTTGCTCAGGTTTGGATGCTTTTGCAAGCAAGATCGTAGTGCCAACAGAACCAGGTGGAGATACCACAACCCACCGCTTGTCCTGTTCTGGCTGATACGTATCTTCCACTAAGGTAAAATGGAGCTTTTTCGTATAAAACGCTATGGCTTCATCATAATCTTTGACCACGAGCGCGATATGGACGATGGATTGAATCATGATCCGGTACCTCCAGCTTTAAATTTTTTGGAATGATAATGATAGGTTCGGGGCAACCTATGCCTTGGGACTGCACGTTTGATATAGCAGAACTTCCCAACACTAATCGAGGGAGTGACAATCTTGGCTACTAACAACGAACGCAATCACAACGATGCTGTTGAGAACAACGACGCGAACATGTCAGGCAGTGGAGCTTCTGAAGCTGTCGGAACAGTTGGCGGTGCGGCAGTAGGTGCTGCCGTAGGTTCTATTTTAGGGCCGCTTGGTACCATTGCAGGTGCGGTTGCCGGGGGTGCACTTGGCAACGAAATGGGAGAAAATGTGGCGGCTGACGGCAATGACACATGGGATGTTGCGAATAATGATGCTGATAGAGAACGAACAGAATAAAGCAAGCTTCTTCTATGTTTGACAAGACGGGGTGTAGGGGCAAAACCTGCACCTCGTTTCATTGGTTCGATCGCTCAACTCTAGGGCAGAATTGTTCAATAAACTATTAGGAATTAGGGATGGAGATCGATAGAAATAAAATAACAGCCAATCGAGAACTTTTTTCTCGTCTAAGATTGCCGCTGATTCGATTTTACGGAAGTGCATAAACGGCTGTAGGCTCGCTGTGAAACCGACGGCGTTTTGACATTATCGATGGTGCTCTTTCCGAAATAATCTATTCCTCCCTACGTTTCCATGGATGACAAACGTTCTAGGATTAATCGTGCCATTTGCCGATAAGCCTCCGATGTCCCGCTATTAAACATTCCCTGCCTCGCCAATTCACGTAAACGGCGGGAAATTTCAGACAACTGTTCCCGACTTGTTGCCGCTAAAATTGTTTCTGTATTGGGAATATTCGATCCTAGTGATGCTGTTATTTCATTATTTGTCATCCCGGAATGGCTAGGCGGAAGTTGTCGCCTAACAGAAGATAGTGCCTGTGAGGGAGTATAGTCTGCACCAATTGTTCCATTCTCGCGAACTGTAAGGGGGATCGGATGAATTTGGTCAGGAGGAACATCCTCAGTAGTACGATAGCGTTGACCTTGTCGATCATCTGGATCATCCTGAAGATGTACGAGTTGTTGTGGTCCGGGGTAAACCGTTAATGTTGTATTCGATATTCCTTTTGAATTATAAAATTGTTGATAGAAATGACTTGGCCGATTATCCGTCAATCCCGTATCCTGTCCTAGATGGACATGTCCTTGGCTATGCTGCTGGAAAGCCTGGCTTCGTGCTGCTTCACTGGCTCCGCCGCGCCCCCCATGATTGGTAAGCAAACCATTTTGCAGAATGCTGTCAACATTGCTATTGCGGGTAACGTGAGAAAAACGGGCTCGTTCTTCCGCCTCGCGAACGACATTAGAACTATGCTCGCGATAAAGTCCTCCGAATGCCATCCGCGAAGGCCCATCATCAATATCTGGTTCATTTCCGCATATTTCTCCATTTTTGCAATTATTATTGTTGCAAACGGAGCACCGCTGAATGACGGTTGACTTGGACTTCCTCTGTATAGTTTTGGGTATGATTGGTGAACATGCAGGGCATAAGCATCCATTAGAGTGCGTCTGCGACTTATTCGATGTTTTTGAGAGGGAGGGAAGAGTTCGGGTTAGCAGTTGAGTGACAGCGCGGTTTCCAATCGTCCTCTGCAATTGCATCATACTTTGATAGGAATTACCCACATGCTGATTGATAGCTGTTGAAGCCGACAAAACCTTTGATTCATAATTCCGTCCTTCTTCCGACTTTCGATGAGTACCTACTTTCCCATTTCCCATACTAGTCATCCCTCCAAAGAAAACGATCATCTACATACTAATTTTACCATATTACGGGAGTCTGTGTCCTATTATCAGCTAGAATGAAACGAGAACAGCCTCGATTTAAGCTACTGGGACACGATAGTTGAATAAACAGCGGCAGTCTATGACTTTATTTTCTCGAACATGGCTTTGTTTCCGATTTTTTTGGCGAGCTACAAGACATGCGGTGTAGAATTTTTAGGGAAGCATACCATACTTAAATTGTAATTGGTAAAACCTTACATCTATCCTATGACATCATGGACAAGTGATTGGTTACCAAAGAAAAAGCCGACGACTCACAACATAAGTCATCGGCTATCCTCCTTATTTACCCACAGAAACAAAGGCTTGCTCGGGCGCTTTCTTTTTAGGTGCTTTGGCATCGCCTTTCTTCTGGCTCATTTCAAAAGCGGCCAAAATCGCCTCTTGACGCTTCATACCGGATTTCTCCAACTCCTCCATCGTGGAGACGATTTGCTTGTAATCTTTTGGAATGACTTTGACAAACTGCTGGACGGTACGTTCCCACTCATCGAGCAAAGCTTGGGCATGACGGCTGCCTGTGTGGCTAACATGGTTTTCCAGCAAGCGTTTGACTCGATTGACCTCCCGTTGATCTTCCAGTGTCTCCAGGAGTACCATCTCCTGGTTGCACATCGCGGCAAACTTCTCTTTATCCTCAGCCAGAACATACGCTGTACCGCCTGACATGCCTGCTGCAAAGTTTTTGCCGACAGGGCCGAGAACGACGACGCGTCCTCCTGTCATGTACTCGCAGCCATGATCGCCTACTCCTTCCACAACCGCCGTCACTCCGCTGTTGCGAACGCAGAATCGTTCACCAGCCATCCCGTTGATATACGCCTCACCAGACGTTGCTCCGTAGAACGCAACGTTTCCGATAATCATGTTGTGCTCAGGAGCGAATTTGCTGTTTTTCGCTGGTGCGACCGCAATTTTGCCGCCCGACAACCCTTTTCCTACGTAGTCGTTCGCATCTCCCTCGAGATGAAGCGTGATCCCTCGTGGAACAAATGCCCCGAAGCTTTGACCTGCCGAGCCAGTAAAATGCAGGCGGATTGTATCCTCCGGCAGACCGTGCTCGCCAAAGCGTTTGGTTACCTCGCTGCCCAAGATCGTACCAACCACGCGATTCGTATTGGTGATGGTGAGCTTTGCCTCTACCTGCTGCTGTTTATTCAATGCTGGCTTGCACAGCTTGAGCAGTTTTTGACGATCCAGCGTTTCTTCCAGCTTGTGATCCTGGTTGCGTTGATGATAGCGGCCCACTTCCTCGGAGACATCTGGTTGGAACAAGAGTGCAGACAAATCAACATGCTTGGCTTTCCAGTGTTCTTTTGCCTTGTCGTTCATTTTCAGCACATGGCTCTGACCGACCATCGACTCGATGGAGTGATAGCCCAGCTCCGCCATGATCTCACGAACTTCACGGGCTACGAGACGCATGAAATTCACGGCGTGCTGCGGATCGCCTTTAAACCGTTTGCGCAACTCAGGATTTTGTGTCGCTACACCCACTGGGCATGTATCGAGGTGGCATACGCGAGCCATGACACACCCGATGGAAACAAGTGGTGCGGTAGCGAAGCCGAATTCCTCCGCACCAAGTAAAGCTGCAATGACGACATCACGTCCTGTCATCAGTTTACCGTCCGTCTCCAGAACCACACGGTCGCGCAACTGGTTCAACAACAGCGTCTGATGTGTCTCAGCAAGACCGAGCTCCCATGGCAGCCCTGCGTGCTTGATGCTTGATTTTGGGGAAGCGCCGGTGCCTCCATCGTGTCCACTGACGACAATGACATCTGCCAGACCTTTTGCCACACCAGCCGCAATTGTTCCGACTCCAGCCTTGGATACGAGCTTCACGCTGATCCGTGCACGTGGATTCGCATTTTTCAAGTCAAAAATCAGCTGTGCCAAGTCCTCAATCGAGTAAATATCGTGATGAGGCGGCGGCGAAATGAGTCCAACTCCTGGTGTCGATCCGCGTACTTCGGCAATCCACGGGTAGACTTTGCTTCCTGGTAATTGACCGCCTTCGCCCGGCTTTGCTCCTTGTGCCATCTTAATTTGGATCTCTGAGGCATTGACCAAGTAATGACTGGATACGCCAAAGCGTCCTGATGCGACTTGCTTAATGGCACTGCGTCGCAAATCGCCGTTTTCATCCATGATGTAACGTGCCGAATCTTCGCCACCTTCCCCGCTGTTGCTTTTCGCACCTAAACGGTTCATGGCGATTGCTAAGGTCTCATGCGCTTCCTTGCTGAGAGAGCCGTATGACATCGCCCCCGTTTTAAAACGATGAACAATGGAGTCAACTGATTCTACTTCGTTCAGCGGGATCGGCTGTCGATTGGACTTGAAATCGAGCAAATGGCGAAGGGCTACGAATTGCTGTGCCGTCGCTTGCTCTGCATAGATTTTGTACTGCTCATAGCTACCTTCCCGGCAAGCTTTTTGCAGGGCATGAACCGTCTTCGGGTTGAATAGGTGGAACTCACCGTCACGGCGGAACTGAAAATCGCTGCCTGCCTCCAATGCTTCCTCGGAATGCTCTGGCAAAAATGCTTTCGCATGGCGAAGCAAAGTCTCTTGCGCAATCACATCCAGTCCGATCCCCGAAATCTGCGAAGGTGTACGGCTAAAATAACGATCGATGACCGCAGAATGAATGCCTACTGCCTCAAAAATTTGTGCGCCACGGTAGCTCTGAATCGTCGAAATGCCCATCTTGGACATGACTTTTACGACACCTTCTACGGCTGTTTGCAGGTACACTTCGATTGCTTCGTCGCTTGTGAGATCCTTCACCTTATTCGATTCAACCAAATGGTTCACAGTTGAGATAGCGACGTATGGGTTGATCGCGTCGGCACCGTAACCAATCAGCATGGCGAACTGGTGTACATCACGCGGTTCTCCGGATTCGATGATGATGCTCGCTTTGGTACGTGTCCCTGCGCGGACGAGATGATGGTGAAGTCCACTTCCAGCCAGCAAGGCAGGGATCGCAGCCAAATCTTGATTCATCCCGCGATCTGATAAAATCAGCAAGGAGTAACCAGCAGCAATCGCTTCATCCGCCACAGCGAACAATTGATCAAGTGCCAGCTCTAGCCCCTGTTCTCCCCCTTGTGCCGGGAAGAGTATCGACAATGTTTTCGCCTTAAACTCTTGGTATGGGTTCGCGCGAAGCTTCGCCAGCTCTTGATTGGAGATCAAAGGATTGGTCAAACGAATTCTTCGGCAATTGCTCGCATCCGGTGCAAGCAGGTTTCCTTCCGCGCCAAGCACAGTATGTGTCGATGTTACGCAAGCCTCCCGTAGCGCATCAATCGGCGGATTCGTGACTTGGGCGAAGGACTGTTTGAAATAGTGGTACAAAAGCTGGGCGCGATCTGACAATACCGCGAGTGGTGTGTCTACGCCCATCGAACCGATGGGGTCTTTCTGCTCAGCCACCATCGGGGCAAGTACCTTGTCGACTTCCTCCTGTGTATAGCCAAAAGCTTTTTGGTGCGCAAGCAGGCTCTCTCCTTGCAGCTCCTCCGTGTGACCTGCTGCTGGCAAATCCTCAATAGCATGCAGGTTGTTTTTCACCCATTCCCCATATGGCTGTTCACTTGCGATTTTTTGCTTGATTTCCTCGTCAGACACGATTCTGCCTTCCTCGAGGTCGACGAGCAGCATCCGTCCAGGACTAAGTCGTCCCTTCTGAACAATCGTTTCATCTGGTACTTCGAGAACTCCAACCTCCGATGAGAAAATGATGGTATCATCAGACGTCACATAGTATCTCGCCGGTCGCAAGCCATTGCGGTCGAGAATCGCGCCGATGTGTCTGCCATCCGTGAAAGAAATGGCTGTTGGACCATCCCACGGCTCCATGAGGCAACTGTGATACTCGTAAAAAGCTTTCTTATTCTCGTCGATTCGCTCATCCTGATCCCACGGTTCGGGAATCATCATCATCGCAACATGCGGCAAGGAGCGACCTGCCAACGCGAAAAACTCCACGCAGTTATCCAAAATCGCCGAATCACTGCCCGCCATATCAATGACTGGCACCACTTTTGCCAAATCAGCACCAAAGGCCTCGGACTGAAACATTTTTTCACGAGCCATCATCCAGTTCATGTTTCCTTGCAAGGTGTTAATTTCCCCGTTGTGAATCAAATAACGATTCGGGTGTGCCCTCTCCCATGTAGGGAATGTGTTCGTGCTGAAACGGGAGTGAACGACAGAAAAGACAGAGGTGTAAGAATTTTCTTGCAAATCTAGATAAAAAGCATCCAGTTGTCCTGGTGTGAGCAATCCTTTATACACAATCGTACGCGAAGACATGGAAGCGGCGTAAAAATCAGCACCTGCTACCTGTTCCACCTGCTTGCGAATGACGTAAAGCTTCCGTTCAAATGCCATTTGGTCCTGGATATTCGAGCTCGCTCCGATGAATACTTGGCGGACATAAGGCTGACTCGCTACAGCCGTTTTGCCGATTTTCGTCGCATCGACAGGAACTGTTCTCCAGCCGAGCAGCTTTTGTCCCTCTGCTGCAACAATCGCCTCCAGCTGATCTTCATACTTTTGCCGTTTCGCTGCATCCATCGGAAGAAACAGCATACCAACACCGTATTTGCCTGGCGCTGGCAGCGTGATATTCAGCTCTTTACAGGTCTTTTTGAAAAAGGCGTGTGGAATTTGAGTTAAAATCCCTGCACCGTCTCCCGTTTCCGGATCACTGCCTTGACCGCCGCGGTGTTCCAGTTGGCACAGAATTTTCAGACCTTTTCGGACCATATCATGCGTCGATTTCGATTTCAAATTTGCAATAAAACCAATTCCGCAAGCGTCATGTTCGAAAATCGGATCGTACAGACCTTGCTTAGCAGGCATTCCTTGTGTCGTCATGTATCTCCACTCTCCTTGCTCTCTCTGGTATGTACATTTTAGATTGAGTGAAACGATACAAACAATATATAATTTATGCAAAATCTATCTCAAATCGAGATCAATAGGTAAGGTGGGGGTATTCATGGAGCTACGACAGATTCAATACTTCATCGAGGTTGCCAAACGAGAGCACTTTACCGAAGCCTCACATCATCTGCACGTCGCCCAATCTGCCCTCAGTCGGCAAATCGCCAATCTGGAGGAGGAGCTCGGTGTATCGCTGTTCCTCCGTGAAGGTCGCAATATCAAGCTGACGGCAGTTGGAAAAATCTTTTTGCAGCACGTCGAAATGGCGATGAACGAAATCGAGAAGGCAAAAGAGAAGATTGAGGAGTTCCTAGACCCTTCTCTCGGTACGATTCGTGTTGGTTTTACGAGCAGCCTCGCCGCCAATCCCCTTCCGACGGTCATCTCCGGTTTTCGAGCCCGGTACCCAGACATCGGCTTTCAATTAAAACAGGGCTCTTATCAGGGGCTGATCGACTCGGTCATCAACGGTGAAATTGACTTGGCTTTTCTTGGACCTGTACCCACTCAGGAAAAAAATGTGCGCAGCCACATCTTCTTTGCTGAAAATATCGTGGCACTGCTGCCTGCGAAACACCCGCTGTCCAAGCAACCAAGCTTGCGTCTCAGTCAGTTGCAGGAAGATACGTTTGTGTTGTTTCCACCCGGTTTCATCCTCCGCAATATCGCAGTCAATGCTTGTTCACAGATGGGCTTTTCTCCGAAAGTTGCTTTTGAAGGGGAAGATATCGATGCCATTAAAGGATTGGTGGCGGCAGGCTTGGGAGTCACATTATTGCCAGAGCTTACTTTAACGGATAACGTTCCCCGTGAGACAGTGAAAATCCCGATAAGTGAGCCATTGGTGACGCGAACAGTGGGCATTATCATCCCCAACAACCGGGAGCTTCCCCCTTCTGAAAAGCTTTTTTATCATTTTCTGAAAGAGTTTTTTGATGTGCTGAGTAAGTACAGTTAAGGGGGAAAGAAAATCAAACTACTGACAGACAGTTGTCAGTAGGCGGTCCTTATAATCGAAAGTACCATCCATTTGAAGGAGGAATTTCGATGATGAGCTACAACCAAACCTTACGGGGCTTTGCTACCATCAGTTATTGGGCGGATGATGTGCAGGCGGCAAAAAAGTGGTACACGGAATTATTGGGCATTGCACCGTACTTCGAGCGGTCTGGACCGGATGGGCAGCTCGCCTATGTCGAGTTTCGCATTGGAGACTACAAGCACGAACTAGGCCTCATTGATCGCCGTTTCGCACCTGCTGCTGCGGTACCTGGTCCGGGTGGCGCTGTGATGTACTGGCACGTCGACGATATCGAATCCGTACTGAATAAGTTGCTATCCATGGGAGCTAGAGAGTACGAACCCCTGATCCAGCGTGGTGACGGATTCATAACGGCTTCAGTCCTTGATCCGTTTGGGAATGTCCTCGGCATCATGTACAATTCTCACTACCTGGAGATACTCGGTTCGTTTCAAACAGAGTAAGCGCAAGAAAAAGTCCTGATGAACAGATGCATCAGGACTTTTGTGTATCTTCATTCGGTTGCAGAAAATTCCCGTGTGCTGACTTCTCTGGCGCTTGGTCGCGTCAATCTCGGTATTGGCAGGGCTCGCGGCTGTTTTTCTGGTGGAAAACCGAAGCTAGTTATTACCTCTATCCCCTTCTGTTCCAACCACTTCTTCGCTTCATCCATATCTATGCGATCAATTTGAAAGGTAACATGACGTAACGAAACGTGATAAGGGGTATCTACCCGGTCTGTCTCCCATAGTCCTAACCGGCTTTGCCCTTTTTCAATTCTGATCGATACATGGAATTCATGTTAAAAAATAGTTGGCACCATGCCCCCATCCATACGGATAGGTGAACCTTTAAATGCGGTTGCATAAGGGCTGGATACGAATGCTACCAGTCTCCCTATTTCAAAAGGCCTGATAAACCGCTGTAATTCGGATTGGGGCAGGTTTGCGGCCATAAATTGATTCTCTTTTTCCGAAAATGCCATATCATCAGGGAACAAACGATCAATGATTTGATATACATTTTCGGAAAGCGTTGGTCCTGGCATGATTGTATTGGAGGTGACTTCCGTTCCAATCGTTTGTTTAGATAGGCTTTTTGACAGTGATAAAAGCATAGATTTCGTCATGCAATACTGAGGCATTTGCCCCGAAGGCATGATCGCTTCTTCACTTGCTATAAAGATGATTCGTCCATAATTGTTCTTCAACATGGTAGGCAAGTAAAATTTAGATAATCCATTAGCGGCAAGGACATTTGTTCGGAAGTATTTTTCCCATACTTCATCGTCAACGTCTTCATAGGACATGATCTCATAAATACCCATATTGTTAACGAGAATATCCACGTGGGGATATTTCTCAAATAATGCTTCTCTTTGCTTCTTATCTACAATATCAGCCGTAGCATTCTGAGGAGAAGTATCCGGGAATTCCGACTTCAATTCATTTACGATTCGTTCTACCTCTTCATCATTCCGTCCATTTACGAGGACATTGACGCCTTCTCTGGCAAGCTCAATGGCAATTGCTTTCCCGATACCTTTCGTCGATCCAGTAACTAAAGCAGTTTTGTTCCTTAATCCCATATCCATAACACTTGTCTCCTTTGTAGTCATTCACGGCAAGCTGACTAGAAGTTCATCTTGGAACATTCTTGTGCTCCGGATAGAGATTATCGTACTTTGTCTGGATCGTTCGGTAACTAGCGTACAATGCCAAATTTCTTGCTGGACCCGCCAATTATGGAAACAGAGAAAATGGTAGCCCTGCTTGGAACCGTTAGCTTGGGAATTTGACGGCAGAATTGACCCGAAAGTATTCGGAACGCCAATGGGAAGGTGTATCGCCTTCCCAAAGCCGAAAGGCCCGGTAGAATGAGTTCTGATCTTCATATCCAAGCAAGAAAGCCACTTCTTTTATATCGAGCTTGGGATCGGCTAAGTATTCTCGCGCCTGTTCATGTCGAGCCTGTGTTAACAGTTGCTTGAACGTTGTGCATTCATCCGTAAGACGGCGCTGCAAGGTACGATCACTCATGCCCAGCTCGCTGGCAATAGCTCGAATATCTAGGCGGCCTCCGGATAGACTTCGCTTCAAGCTCCATTTGACCATCTCAGCAATGGAATGACTGCACTGTTCATCCAATGATCGGTCCAATACAGGTGTCAATATCTCCAACAATTCTTTGTTATACGAAAGAAAGACGCCGTCCAAATCGCGTCGATGGAGCGTTAATCGGTTCTCGGTGGCACCAATCCGTATAGGGCAACCGAAGTAAGCCTCAAGGGCAGTTACATCTCCCATCGCGTGAGAAAATTCAACGGACTGTGCAGTTAATCGCTTGCCCGTGCCCCGTCGCCCAAGTTCTAAAAGAAAGGCGAGTGTGGTTCCAACCAGGACTGGTGGTCCGGGTTGCTCGCTATACATCCACTCCAATTCGATTGTACAGTGCTCGCCCTCCTCTGTTATACGCAACCTTTCCGGAGGGCACAGTTGTTTGTACCGGGCCATTCGATTAAGCGCGTCGCGATAGTCACGAGCATGGTAGGTCGCTAAAACAGTCGGTGGGTATTGTGCCGTTTCAAAGGCGGTTGAAAGCTTGATGATTCCGGTAGCAATGTCACCAACAAGATCAGAGTACGCTTGCCAGATGCTGAAATATTGGGCAGTCGTGACTACAGCTGGTTCTGTAAGAATGGTGAGCGGCAGGCGCGCTTTGCGAACTAGATCGTGGGGGGCAATCCCTATTCGTTGTAATCCCGCCCAAAATCCCGCCGGAAACTTTATACGGTCTGGTTTCATTACGTATGGATCTCCTTTAGTTGCTTACCGATTCGTTCCGCTTATACTTAAGTATACATGAAGGTGATCGTACGCGTTATTATTGCTTGCCTGGCAGCAACGGGTGCTCTTTGCCTTGCACGCTTATGCCTCTTTCCCCTTTTACACAAAAAGTAAGCTCTACCAAAGGGCTTTTCGTAGATAGAGTGATACTCTTTGATCGGTAAAATGTATAGTCGGATACAACAACTTCCATATCATACCGGGGAAAAAACCGACCAGCATACCCCTCACCCCTCTCTGAATAAGGGGCAAATTATAGCGGAATGGAGAAAGTTTTACTATGATAGGGGAATAGTGGCACATTTCAGCATATTCAGCACGACTATTTTTCCGAGGAAAAAGAAGAGTTGTATTGGGAGCTCCTGTTTCATCAAAATACGATTTATCCATGTACATATGCTGCACTTCCCTATTTGGTAGAGATCGCTCTAAAAGCAGAGAGCCCCGATATTTTGTTGGACATCTTCATAACCTGCGGCATTTTCGAAGCCAGTAGCGAAAATGCGCCTCATTGGGATGTGCCATCGGAGTTTTTACGAGATCAGACACAACTAGAACCAGAAACCTTAAGAGAAATCTGTCTAGAATACCGACGTGCTATTCTATTACTGACAGAGCAGACAGAATCACTCCTTCACCAAGTATCAATGGGAGAGCATGAAGCAGACAAGCGCTACATACTAGCCGGGGACGCTGCGTTTCGTGGGGACAAAGACATTGCAAACATGCTCCTCACTTTTTCAGAGGGAGACGAATATGTAACGGTGTGTCCAACGTGCGAGCAGTCTATCTATATATGGCCAGATGAGGAAGAGGATGTCTTGTACGGTTACGAAGAAGATCCCGTTTTTCACGATAAAGGGAAACGACTTTCAATCATCGCCAAAAGACCGGACATGACAAATGACAGCGGACTTCAGGAATTATACCAACGTGCGCTTGCCATTGGGGATAAGAAGCTGCTTGCCCACCTTCCTTATCTTGCTGGTGAATTGAACTGCTGCTCATGCGACACCCCTATCCAAGTTTGGAAGGGACTTTTTCCCTAAACAACAAAAGGCCCCAGCTAATGCCGCGGCCTTTTTGCTTTACCATGCAGATACATCTGCCAAGGAGCCTTTCGTTGCTTGTAACAAGCC
>NZ_JABSUZ010000017.1:0-133015 GCF_013284345.1 Brevibacillus sp. MS2.2 | reverse complement strand
GGCTCCAGGCTCCGTCCTGCTGGGGGATAAGACTGTCCGCTCCGAAGGGATTCGCGGGGAAACGCAAAAGTGGTAGCCGCTACGACGCGCGGGCACGGTTGCGTTTCTTTTGCCCGCAAATCCCTTCTCCGCTGGGTAGGACTTCACAAGTCGCTACGTCTGGAAATATTCTTCTCTGTCGTAATAGATGAGGTTCTCCATTCTTTTAAGGATTTAAAAATCGGGTCACATGGAAAGCTCGCAGAGGAAACAGGAGAAATAAGCGAAGATCTTTGGTACACCGACCGAGGCGCAATGAAAAAAAGAGAAACAAGCTTTTAGCGTCCACCTCTGAGGTACATCTTGAAAGGACGACTTTGGACGCGGGTTTCGCTTTTTTTCATGGAGCCGGGCAGTCAATCCTCCAGCGGGTGGGACAAGAATCTGAGCGTTTTCTCCTGTTTCCTCCCCAGCACTACAGCAACTACAAAGGTGGCTGTGCTGAAGAGAAGAATATTCCCAGTCTAAGCTCCAGGCTCCGTCCTGCTGAGGGATAAGACTGTCCGCTCCGAAGGGATTCGCGGGGAAACGCAAAAGTGGTAGCCGCTTCGTAGCACGGGCACGGTTGCGTTTCTTTTGCCCGCAAATCCCTTCTCCGCTGGGTAGGACTCCACAAGTCGCTACGTCTGGAAATATTCTTCTCTGTCGTTACTGATTACATTCTTCGTTCTTTTAAAGCTTTTAAAACCCGTTTAAAACGGAAAGCTCGCAGAGGAAACAGGAGAAAAAAGCGAAGATCTTTGGTACACCGACCGAGGCGCAATGAAAAAAAGAGAAACAAGCTTTTAGCGTCCACCTCTGAGATACATCTTGAAAGGACGACTTTGGACGCGGGTTTCGCTTTTTTTCATGGAGCCGGGCAGTCAATCCCCCAGCGGGTGGGACAAGAAGCTGAGCGTTTTCTCCTGTTTCCTCCCCGCCACTACAGCATGACAAAGTGGTTTTCCAAAAGTAAAACCGCCCCCATAAAGGAGACGGCATATATCGAGCTCGTTAGTTTTGAGGTGTTACCGATCATCACGTGCGACGCATCTACCTCCAGTATGAAGTTAGAAGCTTAAAGCAGTGTACGGTTTCCCTTACTCACTAGGTGATCGTGTAAATCATCCATGGCACATCGCCTCCGTAAAGGACTACAGCCTGATTGAGAACACACCACCGAGCTCGATGAGTATAGTATGAGCAAAGCCCATCTTTTTATTCACCCATCTTCAACATCTGTTTTCGAATCGCATTTAAAAACGATTGGTTGCTGTAGGCCGTGCCACCAGCCAATCCCGGTTCAACTGCATTCATATACATCTGATCCGCTTTGACTGCGCTGAGATTTTTCCATGCAGGCTGCTCTTGCAACTGCTTGAAAGCGGGCTGGTCTTCTTTGTTGACCATCACAAACAAGTAGTGGGGATCTTCTTTCTCCAAAGCATCCATTGAGAGTGCGGTACGCTCCTTTATATTCGTGACGACATCTGGGACAGGTAGGGCCAGGTCCGTATATAACAGGTAATTGTACCGTTCATCCTTGGGATAGGCGTAGAAGGAGCCCTCTTGGAACCACAGCGTCAGCACTTTCTTTTCTGGAAGTGGAGCGAGCTTGTCGCGGAGTTCCTGTGCGTTTTGCTTCACTTTACCTACGAAAGTATCCAAATTGGCATCTTTTCCCCGAACATCAGCGAGCAGACGCAAGTTTTCTTGCCAATGAGCTCCGTTCGTTGAGACGGGAATGACGGATGCAGCGGTTTGCAATTTGGCCAAATCTTCCTTGGATGTCTTGTCAGTTGTCATGATGACGTCAGGTTCGAGGGCGACCAGCTCACCAAGGTTATCTGCAATGTTATAAGGAAGATGCTTGGCATTTCTGATCATGGCTTGATATTCCGCAGGAAACTTTCCGTTCTTATCCATTGTTGCTGCGACGGGCGGGATTCCCAGCAAGAAAGAATCTTCATACGAAGCAGGGAAGCCAACGAAAACAATATCTTTGGTTCTGGCCGGAATTGTATAAGTGTTGCCCAGGTAATTGATCGATCTGGTCGGTTTCGATGCCGCTGAATCGCCCGTTTGTCCACCATTGCCGCAGGCTGCCAGGACGAGGAGCAAAGCGGCAATCGGGATAGCTAGTAGCCGTTTATACATACAGGTCACTCCGTTCTTACTTCTTGTGTTATCAGGAAAGTAGCAGGACTCATGTAAATTATAGGCTACCCGATCCATCCGTCGCTGTTGCATTCCTGAACATTTTCAAACATTCTGCTGTAACCTTTTTCCTACTCAAGACACTAATGGGTATCCAAGAAAATATTCGGATAGGAAAGTAGTCGATCAGCCGACAGCAAGAGAATGGAGGAGCTTCTTTGTATGAAGAAATGAAACATCAGGTCATGACCATCTATGAGCGGCATTATCATGATGTATATCAATTTTTGCTGTACTTTGCCGGCAGTCAGAATGATGCAGAAGATTTGACGCAGGAGGTTTTTTTGCGAGTGATTCGCTCTCTTGAACGATTTGAAGAGCGATCTGACATGAAGACATGGCTGTTTGCGATCGCGAAGCATACAGCGATGAATTATTATCGAAAACGCAAGTGGCAAAAGCTGTTGTCAGGGGACTGGCTGTTTGTTGTGATGCCAGCCTCACAAGGGAATCCGGCACAGGAAGTAGAAAGCCGGGAGGACGAACAGGAATTGATCGCTGCGATAAAGGGACTGCCACCGCATTACCGCATGGTTGTCATTCTGCGAGGCATTAAAGAGTACAGCGTCAAAGAGACAGCCGAAATACTGGGTTGTTCAGAATCAAACGTGAAAACGACGATGCACCGGGCATTGAAGCTGCTGCATGGCCAACTGTCGCATACGAAGAAGGGGGAGTTGTACAGTGGATTGGCAAAATGAGCGAGATATGCTGGAACGGTTAGCAACTCTGCAAAAAAGTACACCCCCACGTAAGGAGTTTGTAGAGAGTTTACGTACCGTGCTGGAACAAGAAACAAGTCGGGTCGGCAAGAGGAAACGGCTGTTCATGAATCCGTTGAAAGTGGGGATGACAGCAGTTGTGATCGCTTCTGGATTTGGCCTGTATATCATGGCTGGGATGGGGCAAAACGAACGGGCGGACCCTCAAGTGACGGCAACAAGCAGTCCGCAGCTTCCCGCCCATCCTGTATACGAGCAGGCGAAGAAGCTGCTGCAAGAATTGGCAGGGCGAGATGCAAGCCAATATGCGGTAAACGGCATGCTGTCCAATACAGAAACAGGTCATGTCGTGATGAACAAGACGGTTAACAACATTCCGGTTCTTGAAGACCAATACACGTTTACAATAGACAAGGCGGGCAGGCAGCATAAAAAAGTGGTACAGACAAACGATACGACAGGCATGGTCTTTCCTGATCCTAAAAGGGCAATGCCAGTGAAGCAGGCCGAGGAGATTTTTGGGCAAATTGCCCGGCTTCTCTATTCAGAGGAAGAAGGGCGATTGCAATACGAGTTTCCATTTTCAGGTGATATCGATGCCATCACAGGAGAAATTTACTCCACAGAACGCTATCATCCCGATTACAGTCTTGTAGAAATGCCGCCAATTCCTGTGAAACCAGGAGGTATTAAGCTGGTAGCTCCTGACATCAAAGAAGCAGATAGACTTTTTCGGGAGTGGGGATTCGAGCCACCGTTTTCCTTTGTGGTTCACCAGGGCTCGGGCGTACATACGTACAAAATAGAGACGCGAACCAAACAGAAAATGGAACTGACCGTGGTGACAGAAACAGGCGATATTCTCGACTATCGGTATGGGAATATCCATGAGAAAGAGGAGAAGCTCCCTCATCCGAAGCTAGAAAATGTTCAAGAAGCAGCTAAACAGTTTCAGAAATACCTTCCGTTAGATACCAAAGAACTGCTTCTTGGTCCTGCCACTAGAAAAGGCAACATCGAAACCTATCAATTCTTTAAGTCCCATCAGGGAGTCCCGATTATGGGGGGCTATACGGTTCATTTTGATGTGGACAGGAAACAGGTGATCGGAATCATTCCTCCGTATGCAGAGGATTCTAAACCGCTTCCTGACAAAAGCAAAGCAATGTCACGGGAAGACGCGACTAGCGTATACGTCACCCATCGTCCGCTCCGATTGGTCTACAAGCTAATGGAGAATCCGGCTACAGGAAAATTAGAACCGCGTCTCGTCTATCATATTTATTATCACGACACACCGCTCTATATGGTGGATGCGCTGACAGGTGAGTGGGTGCGTAGTTAATAACATCATACCAACAGAAAAACCAGGGAGAGGATTCCCTGGTTTTTCACTATGTCTCTTATTTGAAAAGCGGAACGTAAATATCAATTTCATTGTCTTCTTGCTCTGGCTTGTAGCGCTTATCCCAATACTCGAAATCAAACCCGGCATAATCATATCCCGATTCGCAGAGCCAGGACCCGTAAAGAAAACCATACGTCTCGCCCAAGTTTGTCTCAGGTCCCTTGTGTGTTACTTTTGCAAATGTCCCCGCAGGAATCGTGTGACTGACCATCCCTTCAGGAATATCGGCGAGGCTGGAAACTTCGAGTCCAATAATTGTGGTAAAGGGATCTACCGCCGCATCGAAGTCAGCTTTGTCAGGATAGATTTGGATCAGGTATTCGCCCTCACCAACCTGATTGTGAATCTCGCTTTTTCTAGCTCGCAAAGCTTGAGTTGTAGTAGCGGAGAGCTTTTTGCCCAAGTCTTCTGTCACATTCGCCGTAAAAGTGATACCAATTACGTGTGTTTCCTCGCGGGTGAGAATGGTAGGATTCATGAAACAACGTCCCTTCGTCTAGTGAAATAAGGAACAGAGCTAATCCAGCAGCTATTTCAGCTCTCTGGCATATATCTTCGTTCCATCATGCGTAAACGTACCGATATATTTCTTGCCACCTACCGTATATTCCATAGAAACGGTTTCCTTTCTAGGAGGCGTAAGCAGCTTGTGCGGAAACGGGAACGGCTGTTTGTTCGCCACGTCTGCAATGATCTGCGTGTCTGTATGAAAAAGCTTGCCTGTCTGTTTCAATTGCTTGAGCTGCTCTGGTTTATCCAGCTTGTAAGGCAGAGTCGTGGTCGGTTTGTCCATCGTATTGATTTTCTGGAAGAAATACCCTTCCTTTGTTTTCGACACCGCAATAAACTGTCCGTCACTCGTCTCTTTCAGAAACGCATACTTTTTCGAAGCGAATGTTCCTTTTTTATTCATCAATAAATAAAATTCCTCGTTGTCCTTTTTCCCGGAAATGATAAAAACTCCCGAATGGATGTTGGTTTCCACCTTGTAATTTCGGGATGGCTTCAACACGACTTTTCCTTCATGCGTAATAAAATGGGTCATGCCATTTATTTTCACGCGATGCAATCCTTCGCTGTATCCCATGTACTCATCAAAGAAAGGCTTTGCGTGTATTTTGCCATTCATGTCTTTTAAGCCCAATTTGTAGGATAAAACCATGCCATCCTTTACGTTACGTTTGACAAAAGGGTAGTGATGAATATCGAAAGTTTTTTCTCCCGTATGCTCACTCGAGATTGGAAATAGTTCCTCATCTGTGATCTGCTTGGATATTTTCGTGCGAGCATTGTACAGATAAGAGGTATAGCTTGTGGGAGAATACAAAAACCACTCTCCGTCTATTTGCGTGAAGTAATCGTTATAGGTGGTTATTTCCTGTGTGTTGCCTTGTTGATCGAAAATAATAAACGAGCTGTTTTTAAAGTGGGTAATGATATGAAAAAAGCCATACCCGTTTTGCAATGGACTGATGTAGCCTGGATATAATAGCGCTTCTTGCTGATCGATTACTTTCCCTGTTGGAGAAACAAGGGCAAAATGAGGGAACCATTTCTGCTTGAACTCTTTGTAATAGGGATCATTCGGACTCGATCCTGCAAATGGTACGAAAAATGGTTCCGTTAGTCCAGGTGGTACCTGAATCTCTTTTTCTGTCGGAACGTACTTGAGTACTGTCGTTTCCGGTCTGTCTGAACGGATGGCATTTTCGGAATGTGCGACAGAAGGAACGATTGATAGAGTAAGGCTCAGAGCTAACAGAATGTTGACGTAGTTGGTCTTTTTCATAGGTGGAATCACTTTCTCTTTCCATTTTTGTATGTAGAAGGTAGACGCTTCTCGAAAGATGAATGTCACGTATGTGTTGATCTTACAAGATTTGGATGATAAAATTGTATACATAGATTTATGATGTATTGTTTATCTAGGTATATGGAGTTAAATCGGGAGGCACTATGAAAATCAATAAAGAGCTTTTAAAAGGCAGTACTGTGATCCTGATCTTGACGATGCTGGATCGAAAGGAAATGTACGGGTACGAAATCGCGAAAGCCATCGAGAAGGAGTCAAATGGTCTATTTACACTAAAAGAAGGGACATTGTATCCGATCCTGCATGCACTCGAAGCGGAGCGTTATGTGGAAGCGTATTGGGATGAGAAGGATGGGAGGAAGCGTAAATACTATCGGATTACGGCAGAAGGTCGCGGGCAATTGAAGGAGAAAAAGCTCGAGTGGCATACGTTCCGGGATGGGATTGATCGGGTGCTGGGAGAGGGAAGAGCATGAAGCAAACGAATACACATCCATTGATTGCCGACTATCTCGACCAAGTATGTAGACATGTGCGGGCAACGGAAATGCATCGCAGAATTCGCGATGAGCTGGAAAGCCACCTGCTTGATTTGATGGATGAGCAGATGGACGAGGGCGTGGAAGAGGAAGAAGCTGTGAGGCAAGCCATTTTGCAAATGGGGGATTCTGCTACGATTGGGAAGCAGTTGCATCGGATTTATAAGCCCAAAGTGGAGTGGAGGCTTCTGGTGTATGTGATGGCTTTCCTGGCTGTTGGGCTGTTTACGATGTATGGAATGCAGGTCAGTTTTATCGAGTTTAAACTGGATAGATACTGGTTCTATACCTTATTTGGTATTGGTGTGATGCTCGCTGTTACCTTCACGGATTATCGGAAGCTTTTGCCGTACTCGTTGTATTTGTACGTGCTGACTGTCGTAGTGCTTTTGATTGTTCTTGTGCAAGATTATACAATAAATGGAGAATCATATTTACACATAAGTCGTTCCATTACGATTGATTTTGCGGCCATGTCCACGTATTTTTTTCTCATAAGTGTTGCGGGCATGATTCTTACCAGGACATGGCGATTCCGGGGGACAGCTTCCAAGCTGATTGTATTTGTTTTGTTGCCCGCTAGCCTCTTTCTTATAGCTGGATCGCACAAGAATCTTATGCTTTATCTATTTGGATTCGTGATCATTATGATGTATGCAAAAACTGCTCGAAAAGAAAAACTCTTCTTGGTGACTGCATCTACTGTTGCTGGTATTGCTGCTTTTTTGTTGGACAGCTTCCCTTTGGAACGCTTTTTACTTGGGTGGTTGCAACCGACCAAAGATGCGCTTGGATGGGGATATTATTATCTGGAGTTGATGGAAGTGCTCCGCACGGCGGGTTTATGGGGCAAGGGCTTCCAAGCTCCTTTACCGAACATGCCTTATTTAGACTCCGATTTCAAGTTCACCTATTTAATCTATAGGTATGGCTGGTTTGGGGGCATCATCATCTTGTTAGCCGTTACCCTGTTTATGATGAGACTGGCTCGGGTTGTCAAGGAAGTGGACGAACCGTATGGCAAGCATCTCATAGTCAGTATCGTTCCTTTATTCTCCGTGTACTTCTTCTGGCCACTGCTGATGTCAACAGGGCTGCTGCCAATCGTGACCCTTGGGATTCCATTTCTCAGCTATACTAATATAGGGACTGCCTTGGCTCATTTTACTGCCCTCGGTCTCATTTTGAGTGTCCATCGTCATAAGAACTCGATCGGAAAGCCACATACCTACATGGCAAAATAGCAATCCAGAAGAAGCCTCGGGTAATCGGTAATGATAGGATATAGACATCCAGGAAAAACAAACCCGAGGAGGAAGTACACATGGCATTGCAATCCAAACAGATTTTCGTCAATTTACCAGTGAAGGACCTCAACAAATCCATAGACTTTTTCACGGCAATCGGCTATGAATTTAACCCGCAATTTACGGATCAAAACGCAGCATGCCTGGTGATCGGAGAAAATATTTTTGCCATGCTGCTCGTCGAAGAGTTTTTCCAAACGTTTACGAAAAAAGAGCTGACAGATGCTACGAAAAGCACCGAGGTCATTGTCGCGTTGTCTGCGGATAGCAGAGCACAAGTCGATGAGATCGTAAACAAAGCATTAGCTGCGGGCGCAACTCCATCGAAAGACCCGGTTGACCACGGCTTCATGTACGGCTGGAGCTTTCAAGATTTGGACGGTCATCTGTGGGAGTTCTTGCATATGGATCAAGGTGCTGTTCCACAGGAATAACAGACGGAGTAAACGAACTGAGGGCAAAAAGCATGGGATCGAAAAAGGGATTCCAGCTTTTTGCCCTTTTTGTCCATTCAATACTGGCACATCCCAAGCGGATTCCCGTCTGGGTCAAAAAACGTCAGCACCTTCGTAGACCCACATTCATCAATCGGGGTTACCCTCACTCCACACTCTGTTAACAGTTGATGTGCCGCTTCAATGTCCGCGGGAAGAAAATTATAGTATTTGCCGACGCCAAAATGATTTTCCGGAAATGCCATTGGCTGATGGTTCTCTACGCGGACGAGACAGATCACGGTGCTTGATTCATCGGAAATCCGCATGGTGACCGCTTCCTCTTCTACAAACAAAGGTCTGCACCCAAGCTTTTCTTCATACCATTTTGCAGAGGCACGCGGGTCCGTCACAGGTATAAAAACCCCTTCCATGCCTTTTAACAGTGATTGAATCATCATTTCATCTCCCATTCGAGGAAAAATCTATCGCCTATCATTTCGACGAAGATGGTAGGAAAAACCTGTAAGCCCCACACTTTCCCTTTGACAATCACTCGTGACATTTCGCTAGCTAAGCGTTATCTTGTACGTAAGAACACAGGTGGGGTGAACGGATGCGCTTCTACACAACATACATAAAAAAATACGGCGTAGTCGCCGGGATATCTATGTTTTTTCTGGCTTTGGAGGCGGTATGTGATCTTTTGCAACCGACGATCCTGTCGCACATTATCGATACGGGTGTAGCAAAACGGGATATGGACTATGTGCTCAAGACAGGCGGGCTGATGCTGCTCGTTACGGCGTTGGGGGCAGTCGCTGCATCGATCCGCAATGTGCTGGCCACATACGTCTCGCAAAACTTTGGTGCACAGCTACGAGCGGATTTGTTTGCAAAAGTGCAGTCCTTATCCTTTGAAAACTTGAACAAGTTCGACAGAGCCTCGCTCGTGACACGTCTGACCAATGACGTCAATCAAGTGCAGATGTTTGTAAACGGCATGATGCGAATATTCGTCAAAGCGCCGTTGATGTGTATTGGCGGATTGTTTATGGCAACCCAATTGAACGTGGATTTGGCTGTGATTCTCGCAATTGTCGTGCCCGTTGTGGGTCTGTTTATTTTCTTGAATATGAAAATCGGTTTTCCGTTCTTCCTGAAGGTACAGCAAGCACTCGACAGGGTAAACGGTGCGATGCGCGAGTATTTATCTGGCGTACGGGTTGTTAAGGCTTTCAATCGCTTTGATTTTGAACGTGGCAAGTTTACACGGGCAAACGAAGAGCTGCAATCCAAATCCGTATCGGCTACGCGGGTAATGTCTATCTTCAGTCCAGCGATTATGCTGACGATGAACCTTGGAATTGTCGCGGTCCTCTGGCTTGGGGGGCTTGGCGTAGAACAGGGAAGCATCGAAGTCGGACATATCATCGCGTTTACGAACTACATGACGCAAATTTTGTTTTCACTCATGATGATTTCCCTAGTATTTAACATGTTTGTGCGAGCCAAAGCATCGGCAGGACGCATCGGGGAAGTATTTGCTGAGGAAAACCAAATGAGCTGGAAAGAGGAACAACCTCACGAGCTTCCAGGCCAAAAGGGGCGCATCGACTTCGAAGAGGTCAGCTTCTCGTATGATGGAGAAGGCGGTCAGCAAGTACTCAAGCAGATTTCGTTTACTTGTCTGCCTGGGGAGACAGTCGGGATTATCGGGTCGACAGGCTCTGGAAAAAGCAGTTTGGTTGGCTTGATTCCACGGTTTTATGATGTAACGGAAGGCACGATTCGGGTAGATGGCATCGATGTACGAGACATCGAACCGAAGCGATTGCGTGAAAAAATGGCGATTGTACCGCAAAAAACAATGCTGTTTACAGGTACGGTGATGGAAAACATTCGTTGGGGTAAGGCAGAGGCGACCCACGAGGAGGTCGAGCAAGCAGCACGTATGGCGCAGGCTCACGAGTTCATCTCCACCACTCCTGAAGGCTATGAGACACGCGTAGGGCAGGGAGGAGTCAACTTCTCCGGAGGACAGAAGCAGCGTATTTCCATAGCCAGAGCCTTGGTGAAAAAGCCGGAAATCCTCATTCTCGATGACAGTACAAGCGCGGTAGATGTGGCGACAGAAGGGAAGATTAAGGATGCGCTTCGAGCCTATGCGTCTGGCCTTACCTGCATCTTGATCGCACAGAGAATCACCTCCGTCATGGATGCAGATAAAATCATCGTACTCGACAATGGAGAAGTCGCTGGCAGCGGTACGCATGATGAACTGATGACCTCTTGCCAGGTCTATCAGGAAATCTTTCAGTCACAAATCGGCCGGGAGGTGAAGTAAGGTGAGTCAACAGAAGCAACAACCGGTCTTTTCACCAAGACCTGGCCGAGGGTTTGGACATGGTGCTGCCAGAGGTCCAGTGAGTAAGCCCAAGAATTTTTCGGGTACGCTAAAAAGGCTCTGGCAAGCTTTTGGCAAAGAAAAAAAGCTGCTGCCTATTGTATTTGTCATTGTTTTTGTCGATGCACTACTCATGCTGTCTGCGCCTTATTTGATCGGAAAGTCGATTGATGCGATGACAGGTGGCGAGGAAGCTCTTAGCTTTTTGTCTATCATCATTCTTGCCTTGCTCGGCTCTTACATCTTGGATGGGGCACTGACGTTTTTACAAAGCTGGTTAATGGCAGGCATCTCGCAACGGATCGTCACGAATCTGAGACAAGCCCTTTTTGACAAGCTGCAAAAGCTGCCGATTGCTTATTTCGATTCGCGAACGCACGGGGAGTTTATGAGCAGGCTCACGAATGATATCGACAACGTCAGCAACTCCATCTCTCAATCCACAACGCAGTTGATGTCAGGAGGGATCGTGCTCCTCGGTTCGCTGGTGATGATGCTCGTCTTGTCTCCGATCCTGACACTCGCATGCCTGATCACAGTGCCGCTTGTGTTCCTGCTTACACGCACGATTGCCAAAAGAACGAGCGTCCTGTTCAAAAATCAGCAGATGGAGCTGGGCAAGCTGAACGGGCACATTGAAGAGACGATTTCAGGCATTCAGGTGGTGCAGGCCTTCAATTATGAGCAGAAGGCCATTGAGGACTTTACGACGATCAATGACCGGCTCTGCAAGATCGGGATGAAGGCACAGGTCTGGACTGGCTTTCTCATGCCAATCATGAACGTGATTAACAACCTCGGCTTTGCCATGGTGGCGATTGTCGGAGGCGTTCTCGCTGTAAAAGGATGGATCACAGTAGGTGTGATTGCGAGCTTCCTCAGTTATTCCCGACAGTTTGTCCGTCCGCTGAACGACCTCGCGAACATTTTCAATGTGCTTCAATCCGGTGTTGCTGGTGCGGAGCGTGTGTTTGAGGTATTGGATGAACAAGAGGAGCCATTGGATTCTCCCGTTGCCACAGTGCTTGCACAGCCAAAGGGCCATGTCGTTTTTGATCAGGTCAGCTTCGGCTATCGTCCAGATCAACCGATTTTGAAAAATATCAGCTTCGAGGCACAGGCAGGGAGCACCATCGCGTTAGTCGGTCCGACAGGTGCAGGCAAGACTACCATCGTGAATTTGCTCACACGGTTTTACGATGTGACCTCAGGAACGATCTATTTGGACGGAAAAGACATTCGGGAGTATTCTCGAGACAGCTTGCGGCGCAGCTTTGGCTTTGTTTTGCAGGATACGTACTTGTTTTCCGGTACCATCAAGGAAAATATTATGTACGGCAAGCCGGATGCGACAGATACGGAGGTAGTAGCGGCTGCGAAAATGGCAAATGCAGATGTGTTCATCAATCGGCTCCCGATGCGTTATGATACCATGCTGACGGAAAATGGGGGCAACCTGAGTCAGGGACAACGCCAGCTTTTGGCAATTGCCCGTGTCATTCTCGCCAAGCCGTCGCTGCTCATACTCGACGAGGCGACAAGCAGCATCGACACACGGACAGAGCTGAATATCCAGGATGCGCTCCTCACCATTATGGAAGGGCGTACGAGCTTTGTAATAGCACACAGGCTTAACACGATTCGGGATGCTGACACGATTATGGTCGTGGATCGGGGAGAGATCGTGGAAAAAGGCAGCCACGATGAACTTATCGAGCAGCAAGGTACCTATTATCAATTGTTTTACAACCAGTTTAAAAATCTGGAGGCTGCTGGGGAATAATAGAGCACCCCGTCCAAACACGAAAATGACGTGGAGGACGGGGTGCTTTTTTCGAGTTAGGATGCTTGCTTGCTGGCGGCGATCAACAAAAAGATCGGCCGACGGACTTCGTCTCGCATCCCGGGTATATCCAGCATTTCTTCAGGAGGACCAGGTTCAGCGACTTTTGTTAGGTGAAATCCGGCAGCAAGGAGATCGTTCATATAGCTCGAAAACGTTCGGTGATACTTGACGACTTCATGATCCAGAAAGGTGGTTTGCCGGATGCCTTCCTGCTGATAGTTGTCCACTGGCCAGTGCAAGCGTTCGCCCCTGGGTCCGTAATGCCAGTCCTGTTCAGCCAGAGCAGTGAAGATGGGATGCTCCACGGAGAAAACGAAGGAACCTCCAGGAGCAAGACAGTGATAAATACGTTGGCAAAGCAGGTCAAAGCGCTCCACATAATGGATGGCCAAAGAGCTGATGACGACGTCGAATTCCTCTGAAGCAAAATCAATGTCTTCTATCGGAAGGCGGAGATACTCGATAGCGAGATCCGTTGTCGTCTCTCTGGCACGAGCCAGCATTTTATCAGAAAGGTCCACACCCACAACGGAGCGGGCCTGTTGCTCACGCGCATATCGGCAGTGCCAGCCGAAGCCACAGCCTAGATCGAGCACTTTTTTCTCGCGAAGAGAAGGCAGTAGCTCCCGGAACGCGTGCCATTCTCCCGCGGCGTTCAGTCCCTCAACCGAACGAGCCATTTGACTGTATTTGATGAAAAAACCTTGCTCATCGTATTTGTTCTGTTTCATCCGTTCAAAACCTCCTGGGTCGGGTCGGAGGCTTGGATTAGTTCCCGCAGCGCTTGTTTGACGTCCCCTTGAAACAATCCACCGTGATAGCAAATCAATTGCTCGATGTCATATTCGAGTAAGCGGCGGACAGAGCGAATCGCTTCCTGCATATCCAGCGTATAGGACGGATTGGCGATTTCGAGTCTACCGTTTTCGATTACAACAGCATCTCCGGCAATCAGCGTTTTGCTTGCGATCAAATACAACGAAATATGTCCCGGCATATGTCCAGGTGTGTGAATGATCTCGATGCCAGCACACCAAGGAAGGAGTTCGTGATTCGTTACGGTTCGATCAACCGCAGTGGGCTCGATGGACTGCAAAAAGCGAATAAATTCCTTAGCGTGCTGCTTTTCACCCGACGACAGATGGTCCAGTGTTGCTTCGGCCTGCTCCAATCGCAAAGAAGTTTTTTGTCCGGCGATGTATGGTGCTTCGGATTCGAAGGTGATGATTTCGAGGTGTGGATAGCTTCTTTTTAACGCTGCCAAAGATCCGATGTGATCCATATCGTGATGTGTCACAATGACCTTCGTAAGGTCGTCGAGCGTAAGCTGTTGCTTGTGTGCGGCCTCCTGAAGCAGTAGCAAAAAATCTGGATAACCACAGTCGACAAGGATCATTTCATGTTCATCCTTCAGCAGCACCGGGGTAATGACCTGTGCAGATCCATTGTACATAAACGAAATGGCGAGAAAGTGAATCTGGTTCATGCGTTGTCCCTCCTGACTGACTGATCTTAAAAAGGAGTGTAACGCAATTGGGGAACAGACACACGGTCAATCTTTTCTCTGTCTCATTTATGTCCACGAATAATGCGCCGAATACTGTGTTCGGTCAAGTAATGTTTCTGGGCGAGCATTTTGACAGAAGCCCCTTCGTGAAATGCCTGCCAAATCGCTTGATTGCGCTCGCTTAGGCATTGCTTTGTGTCTGTGGAGGCGCCCCATTGTCGTTTGTTTTCGTGGTGGATCGGGATGTACAAGTAACTTCCTTGTACATAATGCTGAATTTGACGCAGCAGATCGTCTGGCAATAGGTCTTGTGCATTTTTGTATTTCATGTGCTTTGCTCCTGTCTATATAGCGTGATGTGCGTATATAGATGAGCAAAGAGATCCTCAACTCAATATGGGGAAGGCTCTGAACCAAGAGAAAGGAACTCTTTGCTCAGAGCCGCATTCGGCTCTTCGTACATAAGGGTCTAGCATATGAATCATCTCCCTTCTTGTCTCTATAGTAGTGAGAAAGGGGAGTTTCTTCAACATTCTTCTTTGCCTTCTTTTCCAAATAAAGGGTATGATGAGGGGGCTGTGGATAATCGAATGAGTTGAGGTGGTAAGATGTTGGGAGCATGCGGAATATGCAACGAAAATCTGGATCAAAACAACCAGTGCAGGTGTACAAGGCAAGAGAGAGCTTCGTCAGATCGTAACAGTGGACGCAGAGGATGTATAAAATGCGGCTGCACGCGGACAACTGTGACACAGATGTCCGCTACAGGCGGTGGCTTATCGCGCATGTTGAATGTTCAGTATCAGGTATATGATGTAATCAGTTGCGTGAATTGCGGTTATAGTGAAATGTATAAACGAAATTCTTCGTCAACGATGAATATTGTAGATTTGTTTTTCGGATAGGAGATGCAATGACATGAGTCTTGGCGGTTTTCAAAGCGGCTTTTCCGCCCGCAAGGTACCACGTTCGGAAGTGCGCTGGGGACAGTTTTTAATATGCAATCACGGGTGTGAGGAAGTCATCCAATTGATTTCGCATGTATCTGGTGAAGTCGAGTTTGAGCTATGCAAAATCGAAGCAGAGCGTATGGCACATGTTCTTTTAGAAGCATCGAAAGCAGAGCGCTCCTGACATGTATTTTTCATAAATTTCTTGAAACTTATACCCCACTCCCTCGTATAAATGAATGAGCATGTATAGATAGAGGGAGGACGAGTATGAGCGACAAAAATGTTGTAAAAATGAGTCCCTTTCAAGCAGGAGGAAAGCTGATCGCCACGATTGTGATACTGGTCGCGTTGGTCTTGCTTGGCACGCAATCTTTTACGATTATTTCCGCTGGGCATAGTGGAGTTGTGCTGCAACTGGGAGCGGTACAGCCAAAAGTGCTGCAAGAGGGTATGCATTTTAAAATTCCGTTCATCCAAACCGTGGTACCGATGGAAGTGCGGGTACAAAAATCAGAAATGAGCCAGACATCCGCTTCACGTGACCTGCAAACCGTATCTACGACAATTGCCGTTAACCATCATTTGGATGCAGAAAATGTCAATAAGCTGTATCAGCAAGTGGGATTGGAGTACAATAGCCGAATTGTTGATCCTGCCATTGCCGAATCATTTAAAGCCGTGACCGCTCAATACACAGCAGAAGAACTGGTATCCAAGCGTTCCGAGGTCAGCCAAAAGGTAAAAGAAGTCCTGCATAAGAAGCTGTCAAATTATAACATTATCCTCGACGAAATCAATATTCGCGAGTTTACATTCAGTGATGAATTCAACCGCGCCATTGAATCCAAGCAGGTGGCCGAGCAGCAAGCGCTCAAATCGAAGCTGGATCTAGAGCGGATCAAGATCGAGAAAGAGCAAGAAATCACGAGAGCAGAAGCACAGGCACAAGCACTGCGGCTGCAAAAGCAAGAGGTTACGCCAGAGCTGATTCAGCTCAGACAGATCGAGGCGCAACTCGAAGCGATCCGCAAATGGGATGGAAAGCTGCCGAACGTAACGGGTGGAGCTACTCCGTTTATCAACGTGGGTGCCCCATAACCAAATAAATAAACAAAGCCACTCCCTTGAAGAGGAGTGGCTTTGTTCTTAGTTGCGGATGAGATAATCGAAAGCTCCCAAAGCCGCAGTAGCACCAGATCCCATCGAAATGATGATCTGTTTATAAGCACTGTTCGTGCAATCACCGGCTGCAAAAACACCAGGGATGTTTGTAGAACCATGGCTGTCTACCACGATCTCACCAAAGCGAGTGCGTTCAATCGTGTCACCCAACCAATCTGTATTCGGTACCAGACCGATCTGTACAAACACACCTTGCAATTCAATGTGCTTGGTTTCACCTGTCTCACGTTCGATGTAAGAAATGCCGTTTACTTTATCCGTACCCGTGATTTCTTTGGTTTGAACGTTTTTGAGTACAGTGACATTCGGCAGACTGTAAAGACGATCTTGCAATACCGCATCAGCTTTCAGCTCTGGCGAGAATTCCAGAACCGTTACATGTTTCACAATACCTGCGAGATCAATCGCTGCTTCCACACCTGAATTACCGCCGCCAACAACTGCGACATCTTTACCTATGAACAAAGGACCATCGCAGTGAGGGCAATAAGCTACACCCTTGTTCTTGAACTCTGCTTCACCCGGTACACCGAGATTCCGCCAGCGAGCACCTGTCGACAAGATGACTGTCTTACTCTTCAGAACAGCGCCGTTTTCGAGTTCAATTTCGATCAGATCCTTCTTCTCCAAACGCTTGGCGCGTTGCAGCTTCATGACATCAATGCCATACTCTTTTACTTGCTTTTCCAAGTTGGCTGCGAGCTGAGGACCTTCAATGTATTTCACACTGATGAAGTTCTCGATGCCCAATGTGTCATTGACTTGACCGCCAAGACGTTCAGCAACGAGACCAGTACGAATCCCTTTGCGGGCTGCATAAATCGCCGCACTAGCACCTGCTGGGCCACCGCCCACAACAAGCACATCATAAGGGTCTTTATTGTCAAACTCGGATGCGTCCGGAGCAGAACCCAGCTTGGCAAGAATTTCCTCCACGGTCATACGACCGCTTTCGAAAAATTCACCATTGAGGAAAACGCTTGGCACAGCCATCACGTTTTTGCTCTCTACCTCGTCCTTGAATACGGCACCGTCAATCATTGTATGAGTAATACCAGGATTGAAGATACTCATCAAGTTCAGAGCTTGGACAACATCTGGACAATTGTGGCAACTCAAGCTGATGTAAGATTCGAACTTATATTCACCACGAAGGTCTTTGATTTGATCAATGACACTTTGCTCAACCTTTGGAGCTCTTCCGCTAACTTGCAAGAGAGCCAATACCAAGGAAGTAAATTCGTGACCCAGTGGAGTACCAGCAAAAACGACGCCAGTATCTTCACCGACACGGTTTACGCTAAAGCTAGGTGTGCGAGTTAGTTCTGCCTTCTCCACACTGATCTTCAAAGACATGCTGGCTAACTCATCAATCAGTGCAAGCATCTCAGAAGATGCCTCATCGGTGCCTGCACTGACTTTGAGTACAATATCGCCTTCCAAGAGCTCGAGATATTGTTCTAGTTGCGCTTTGATTTCTTGGTCAAGGGCCATTATCTATCACACCTTAAATTTTGCCTACGAGATCAAGGCTTGGTTTCAGTGTTTTGCCACCTTCTTGCCATTTTGCTGGGCAAACTTCACCTGGATTGTTGCGAACGTATTGTGCTGCTTTGATTTTGTTGATCAGAGCACTTGCATCACGGCCAATGCCACCAGCAGTAATCTCAACAGCTTGGATGACTCCGTCTGGGTCGATGATGAAAGTACCGCGATCTGCCAGACCTTCAGCTTCGATTAATACGTCGAAGTTGCGGGAGATCACATGGGAAGGATCGCCGATCATGATGTATTCTACTTTACCGATTGCTTCAGAGCTGGAGTGCCATGCTTTATGAGTGAAGTGAGTATCTGTAGAAACGGAGTATACTTCCACACCGAGTTCTTTCAAAGTTGCATATTGGTTTTGCAGATCTTCAAGTTCAGTAGGGCAAACGAAAGTAAAGTCTGCTGGGTAGAAGCAAACTACGCTCCATTGACCTTTGAAGTTTGCTTCAGTTACTTCGAGGAATTTACCTTTTTGGAATGCTTGTGCTTTAAAAGGCAATACTTCAGTTCCGATGAGTGACATAGTGTTAGCTCCTTTATATGTTTTTTGTATTTACATATTCAGGACATGCGTAACGAGGCATGCTTGAATATAATTTACAATGATTATTATTTAATAAATGATTCAGTAAGTCAAGTTTTTTATAATGATTATAATGTGATAATTTTTACAAGACGTTTTAACCATTATTTAGTATGATTCGAACGGCATCAGAGTATTCGTTTGCTGTGCGAAAAATTGACCATTCGTGCGTAGAAACCGAGCGGATTGTTTTACGTATGAAATAAAGAGCGAATTGACAGCGGAATAAACATACAGGAGTGATGATATGCCATCTCCAATTAGCGCACCGCAAAAATGCTTGTCCAAGGACGCGTTCAAGGTACAGCTTATTACCGAGGGGATTACGGTTGTGATCGGGCTTGTTATTTTGGCCGTACTTTATTATCTAGATAATCGTTTTGCCTGGAAGGAATGGATTGGATGGAGTCTGCACGGATTGCTCGTTATCGGCATGATCGCGACGATTTGGTCTTTTGTCGAGCCGTATTTTTTATACAAAAGCTGGCGGTATGATATCGATGAAGATTTCCTGCAAATGAAATTCGGGGTGATCACAGAGAGACATTTCCTTGTCCCTATGACGAAAATCCAAGCAGTCTCAACAAAACAAGGACCGATTTTACGAAAATATGGACTGTACACCATTTCGATAAAAACGATGGGCTCCTCGCACGAAATTCCAGGATTGCCGGGGGATGTCGCTGCTCAATTAAGAGAACAGATTGCACAATACGCCAAATTAAAGGAAGTGGAGTAGCGATGGAAGCAAAACGATACCATCCACTAACTATCCTTTTTGATCTCATCATCCAAGTAAAGCATCTGTTTTTTCCTGCGTTGATTTTGTTTGTGTTCAATTATGACTCGACAAACGCATTCATTACATACGGGAGAATTGTTTTTTACTTCTATGTAGGAGGGATGCTGATCTATCTGCTTTTGAAATGGGTCTCGTACAAGTATAGGCTGGATGAAACGGCTTTCCATCTATACGCAGGGATTTTTACGAAGACAAAGCAGACCATTCCTTTTACCAAAATCCAAAACGTCAATCGACATACGACGTTGCTGCACCGGATTTTTAAAGTGACTTCTATCCGATTTGAGACAGGGATGGTTGGCGATGATTCTAGAGTGGAATTCGCGGTGATTTCTCTGAATGAAGCAGATCGACTGGAGGCTTACACGAAACAGGGAATGCGTTTATAAAAAGAGCCTGAAGCTGAAGCCGAAGGGAAAGAAGGAGACGCGACCTCTTCGGGGGAAATCGGTACGCCGTCTGCCACTCCTGAGCGAATTATTCACTTTACGCCAACGAAAAAAGAGATTACCAAGGCTTCCTTCACTTCTCTCAGCTTCCTCGGGATGATTACGTTACTGGTATGGGCGTATTTCAAGCTCACCGAATATATCGACGTGGAGGAGCAGGTAGTAGGTATTTATTCGCTGATTACGAGCTCGTGGACATTTATCACGCTGACAGCCGTTGGACTACTCGTCCTATCCATCGTATTCGGCATGGTTACGACCTATATTCGTTATGGAAAATACGAGATTTCGTCGGATCATGAGCGGATTTACATTGCCAAAGGAGTCATTGAAGAAACAGCTTTTTCGATTGCAAAAGAGAGAGTGCAAGCGATTAAAATCAAACAATCCTTGTTAAAGCGCATGTTGGGTCTCGCCGAAGTCAAGCTGACGGTTGTCGGCGGGGATAGTGATTCGGATAAAGATAAACAGGATGTCAGCTCGCTCTATCCATTTTTACCGGTAAAACGTGCGTATGAGATGATCTCCGAAATATTGCCTGCTTATGAAGTGAAGGAAGAAATGACGAGTCTCCCCAAAAAAGCGTTATGGGTTCGCTTGGTCAGATCGAGCTGGATTTGGATCATAGGCACAGGTGCGCTTTCCTATTTCAAGCCGAATATTTGGGGGTGGGAGCAAGCGTGGTGGGTCATATCCATTGCGTTGACACTGATCATCCTGGCCTTTGAAGTCATTGAATTCTGCAACACCCGATACACCTTGAATGATCACTTTATTCAGTTCCAAACAGGGAGCCTAACTACGACTTTATTTGTCTCCAAACGAGAAAAGATTATCGAGGTAAACGTCAAAAGGGGTCTCCTGCAAAAACGGCTAGGGCTTGCTTCGATCAAAACGGTCAATCGCGCCAAACCAGTGAGTCATAAAGGGGTAACAGATGTGCCGATAGAGTTGGCGGAAGGGTTTTATCAGTGGTATATGGGACGTAGAAAAGAGATCAAAGTAGAATAGAAGAAGAGGGGACGTAGAAGGAAAAGGAGAACCTTTCCCTCTACGTTCTTGTGCTTTCAAACAGCTCCAGCCATTCCCCATCCGGACCTTTGAAGAACATATAACGCGAACCGTTCGGCAGTGTGGTTATTTCCTGATCGATAAAGGATACATGTAGTTGCTCTAAACGGTCGATTTCAGCTTCGAGGTTGTCCACAGCAAACGCAAGGTGGTGGACCTTGCCCTCTACTGGCAGAGAATCGTTATATCCGTGAATGAGCTCCAGCTCTGTCTCTGTGCTTCCTGGAAAGCCAAGAAAAGCAAGCGTAATGACTCCGTTGGAATGGGAGAGCTTTCCTTTTAGCTCCATCCCAATCACTTCCGTGTAAAAGGCAATCGAGGCCTCCAAATCTTTTACCATCAATCCCAAATGCTCCAGTTTTTTGATCGCCATATCACTTCATTCCTTTCTACAGGTCTGATTTTTTCTATTGTAGAAGAATTTGAAGAAAAAGTCTGTATGCCCAAGCAGTCATGATAGGTTTTCAAATGATGAACATGGCTATAATTGGGCTATGGTGCAAATTTCGTCATCCCCGGGGTGGAGCATGGAATCTATTGTGGAAATGATTGCGAGAGCAGTACTGGCTTTTGCGATCATGATGATCATTACAAGGATGTTGGGCAAGCAGACAATTGCGCAAATGACGTATCACGACTTTGTCGCGGCGATTACTTTGGGGGCGCTGACAGCAAATCTTGCTTTTAACAACATGATCAAAATATCGCATATGATCGTGGTGTTACTCACTTTTAGTGGCATCGCCTATTTGCTCATGATCCTTTCTCTGAAAAACCGGAAAATGCGAAAATGGTTTTCGGGTCAACCGACGGTGATTATCCAGGATGGAAGAATTCTGGAAGATAACATGCGCAAGCTAAAACTGTCTTTGGATACGCTGAATCAAGAGCTGAGGGAAAGAAACATTTTTAATATCGAAGAAGTTCAATATGCTGTGCTGGAGTTGAATGGAGAGGTATCGGTTCTGCGAAAACCGCAGTTTCTGCCTGTCACTCGTGGAGACTTGAAACTGAAAATGGGGGCGAGGCAGACATTCCCGATTGAATTGATCATGGATGGCCAAATCATCCAGAGCAATTTACGTCAACATAGCCTAACCATCGAGTGGCTACTCTCACAGGTGGGCAAAAAAGGCTTGAGCGTCGCGGAAGTGAATTACGCCGTGATTAGCTCCAATGGACAAATTTATTTCGACCCGTATGATGACCATATCAGCAATCCGATCGACAAAGAATAAGGATTAGCAAAAAACCTCCGTGATGGAGGTTTTTCATTTGCTCGAGTATTGGCTGAGTGTTCCTGATTGCTTCAAATAGGTATAAAATCTGTGCAAAATAGTGATAGCTTCTTTGAGCGAGTCAGCATGTCTCCACCCTCGAACTTGCCGTTCCATGCAGTCATGATCCCTGTTTTTTGCAAGAGCGCGAGATTGGTTCCGAGGATTCCGCTGTAGTCATCCGTAAACAATATTTCATCGCCATTTTGGCCAAAGAGAAGCGGATACAGGATGTTCGTTTGGTCTCTCCCAGCTTCGTTGTACCGACCATCCTGCTTGAAAAAAGCTTCAGGTGAATTTGGGTCAAGCGAATACTGATTCAAGATGATGGGAATATCCCGCATGCCAGAAAGGATTTGTAAGACCTCTGCCGCTGGAATGTCTTGGTTTTCTAACATAAAGACGGGCAGGATCTTTGCCGCACCAATTCGATTTAGTTTCGTGTCTGGGTAAAAAAAGTAGCCGTTGGAAGAATAGCGGACAGCGTTCCACCAGTCTCTTGTGACGATCGAGCTGATCTCCGTGTACGCCCAGTGATTTTTGGGCACGTCGGCAAATCGCTCGATGCGATAGTCACTGTAATCTGTCTTTTGGTTAGCTTTATACGGTCTGTAACGATCAAACAGGCGATAGATCATGACGGTCAATTCTGCTTTGTCTACCAATCTTTCAGGCTGGAAGCGTCCGTCAGGATAACCGCTAACAACCCCCTTATGTTCTCCTCTCTTTTTTCTATGAAATGGTAAGGATTATCCTTCCAGTATACTATCCGGTGTAGGAAAAGGAAGGTGTTCTGCAAGAACAGATGTGACGATATGCAACGAGTCAAACTCGCCAGATGAAGCCGTAATGATCGGCGGTTTAGAGGTAAACAGTTGCTTGTTAATTGCATGGGGAGAAAGCCCTTTGCTATGGAAATGCAGGATTTCCCCAGACAGATTCTCCAAATGCTCCAGCTTTTGTTGCAAGCATGTTTTCCCGTCTGGATGATATCCGGAATGGGCGCAAAAGATCGACTTGAAGTCACACGCGAGGACCTTACGAAGGGAATTCATCAAGGTGGGGACCGATTCTTCTCGTAATATGACCTTCGTTTTCACACCCATAAAAAGATCGCCACAGAACAAGCGACCGGTCCTTTCATCCAATAAGGCTATATGGTCATGGGCATGGCCGGGGGTATCAAGAACTTTCCATTCGATGGAGCGAGAGTGATGGACGTCACCCAAAGGTTGGGCCACAAACGGATCGCGAATCCCCCAAGTAAGCTTACGGTAGAAAGGATATTGTGCTTTTTGCGAGCAAATATTCACCCCTTTTTCGTGAATGAAAAGAGGGACCTGCTTGTGCTGGGCAATCCACGAGGCGGTACCGACATGGTCTTCATGGCTGTGCGTCAGTACGACCGAATCAAACGAGGCTTCCTGAAACCTGTGAACGAGAGCTTGCTCGAGTACTTTCGGGCCAGTATCAATCAGCATGCCATCCGTCACATAGACATAAATCCCTGATTCCCAATCCCCAACGCGAACAATCCCTTCCAGACATGCCACGTCTTCCTGATGATGAATGTGAATCATGCCGCACACCTCCCATCGTGATGGAATCATTATACTATTGAATGATTATTCAGTCATTTTTTGTTTGCGATCTACACTCATCCTTCATCCCTGTATCATGTATGATGAATAGGGATGATTGCTTGTATGAGGTGAAAACATGAATGCATTGCCGATAAATGAAGTATTGCCAGAGCTGGTAGGCACGCTGTGCAAAGAGACGAACGCAGTATTGGTCGCAGCTCCGGGTGCGGGGAAGACGACGCGGGTACCACTGGCCTTGCGTGAAGAAGCTTGGTTACGCAATCGTCGAATAGTAATGCTGGTCCCGCGCCGACTGGCCGCACGTCAAGCTGCTACCTACATGGCTGCCTTGCTGGGGGAAGAAGTTGGACAAACGGTCGGATACCGGGTCAAGCGCGAGTCAAGAGTAGGGCCAGACACTCGGATTGAAGTGATTACAGAAGGAATTTTAACGAGAATGCTACAGGATGATCCAGAGCTATCTGATGTCGGTCTTGTTATTTTTGACGAGTTCCACGAACGGAATTTGCACGCGGATTTAGGACTGGCCCTAAGTCTTCAAGCACAAAGCTTGTTTCGGGAAGACCTGCGAATTCTCGTGATGTCCGCTACGCTCGATGCCGAGCCTGTGTCAGCCTTGCTGGAGAATGCTCCTGTTATCAGTAGTAAAGGCAGGATGTTTCCGGTGGAGACGCACTTTTTGACTTCCCCGATGGAGGGGCGTCTGGAGGAAGCGGTTGTCCAGATGATCTTCCAAGCGTTGAGACAAGAAGAGGGAGATATGCTCGTCTTTTTACCAGGAGCCAAAGAAATTCACCGGGTGCAAGGTTTGCTTGAACAAAGCGGTGTGGGCACGAATATCCGGATTGCGCCTCTTTACGGAAACTTGTCGCAGGAGGAACAAGATAAGGCGATCCAGCCCGGGAAAACAGGGGAGCGCAAAATTGTCCTCGCCACCTCTATTGCCGAGACGAGCTTGACTGTCGAAGGTGTGCGCATCGTGATTGATAGTGGATTAAAACGGGTCCCGCGCTTTTCTCCACGAACAGGGATGACGAGGCTGGAGACAGCAAAGGTATCAAGGGCGTCCGCAGACCAACGCAGAGGAAGGGCTGGGCGGCTTGCGCCCGGAGTCTGCTATCGACTGTGGACAGAGCAAGAAGATCGCATGCTCATTCCCCAGCAGGCACCTGAAATTATGGAAGCGGATCTGGCTGTGCTCGCTTTGGAGCTGGCTCTGTGGGGTGTTGGGTCGTCGGACGAGCTGGATTGGCTGAATCCTCCGCCGAAGCCAGCGATGGCACAAGCTCAAGAGCTGTTGCTTCAGTTGGGCGCATTAGATGAGTGGAAGCAGATCACACCACATGGACGAGTGCTGGCTGGGATGGGTGTGCATCCGAGATTGGGCCACATGATTCAAAAAGCGAATGAGCTGGGGGAAGGTGATCTGGCTTGCGAGCTGGCTGTCCTCTTGGAAGAACGAGATATTGTGCGGGGGCGCCAAGCGTCAGCAGATGCGGATATGCGTACGCGTGTTGAACTGCTTCGTCAGGTAGCAAACAAACAGAGTGAGGCAGTGGAGCTTCCGATTGATGTAGGAGCATGCAAAAGACTTTGTAAGGAGGCGGCGCACTTCAAACGGGGATGGGCAAACAACCAGTCTGGTGACACCTCCACTCGTACAGAAGCGACGGGAAGACTGCTGGCGTTTGCGTACCCGGACCGGATTGCCCAGCGAAGGGCAGATGGACGTTATTTGCTTCGCAATGGGCGCGGGGCGGCTTTTTCCGTGCAGCAACCACTGGCTGCTTCACCGTATATTGTGGCAGCAGAACTCGATGACCAAGGCGCAGATAGTCGGATATTACTGGCGGCTAGCGTGGAAGAAAGCGACCTGTTGAAGGATTGTGCGATGCAGATTACCGAACGAATGAACGTATGGTGGGAGCATACAGCGGGGGCAGTTCGCAGCCGCAAGCAAAAGCGGTTGGGGGCGATCTTGTTGGCGGATATAGCTGCGGAGGCTTCACCAGATGAGGTGTTAACAGCGTTTTTGGACGGAATAAAAGAAGAAGGCTTGGAGATTTTGCCGTGGAATCAGCAGGCGAGACAGTATCGGGAGCGTTTGCTCTTTATGCAACGTCTGGAGGAAGGCTGGCCGAATGTGGAAGATGAGGCACTACTTGTTTCCCTGGAGGAATGGCTCGCTCCCCATGTGTATGGTTTCAAAAGAAAGGAAGACCTGCAGTCGCTGTCAGTGGCGACGTTGCTAGAGAGTATGCTGTCATGGGAGCAGCGCAGACAACTAGACGAATACGCTCCGACTCATGTGATCGTCCCAAGCGGCTCCAAAATTCCTGTCGATTACAGCGATCCAGCAGCACCGGTGCTTTCGGTCCGGCTACAGGAGCTGTTTGGTTGGCAAGACTCGCCGAGAATAGGCAGAGGCAGAGTGCCACTGACATTGCACCTGCTTTCGCCGGCTCATCGTCCGGTACAAGTGACACGGGACTTGGCGAGCTTTTGGGCACATGCGTATTTTGAAGTGAAAAAAGATTTAAAGGGCCGTTATCCCAAGCATTATTGGCCGGATGATCCGCTAGCTGCCATTCCAACAAACCGGACGCGGCCACGCATATAAATCGATTCGCTAGGTATATTCGGGTATAGAGGGAGGGCATCGCGTCAGGTGAAATTTCCCATTTTGCTAGTTCCATGTTCGTGAGTCACGTCAATTGTGAAACCTTCTTCGTGTTCTGGCACGTCAGGAAGATACCGTGAATCACGTACTACCCCCTCTATTTCTTAGGGCTGCCTGTTACAACAGGCGGTCTTTTTTTTGTAAAAAAAAGGTGCCGCAGTTGCAGCGCCCTTTCTTTCGTATGGGGTCAAGGCTCAGGCTTTGTTTCCCCATTGCTCCCGATAAATCAACTGTTGCAGGTCCTCGCGTTGTCTCCATTGGTGCAGCTCCAAGAGTGGACGTTCCGGATAATGATCCGTGTAGCCGATCGACAGCAATGCGACAGGATCGATATGCGGCGGTATGTTCAGGATACGACGCACGTCGGCCTTCTTGTAAAAACTGACCCAGCCCATCGCCAAATCTTCTGCGTAGGCTGCCAGCCACATGTTTTGGATCGCACAGCTAACAGACATAATATCTGTTTCCGGGATGGAATTGCGACCGAGTACATGGTCTCCGCCACGTGTAGGATCACAAGTGACACAGATGGTGACAGGCGCTTCCTTGATTCCTTGAATTTTCAACTCTAAAAAGGTCGATTCTCGTCCCGTTCCTTCGTAGTGGATGGCAAGTGCCCGGCGTTCTTTATCCGCACATTCTGCAAGAGCTTGTTTGGTTTCGTCGTCTTCTACCAGGACAAAATTCCAAGGCTGCATGAATCCGACAGAAGGAGCATGGTGGGCAGCAGCCAAGATCATGGCGAGCTTTTCCGGGGCGACAGGGTCTTGGCGAAAGGTACGAATATCGCGACGATTGCTGATGGCTTTATACAGCCCGTTTTTTTCTTCTGCAGTTAAGCGTTTCATGAGAAAAACCTCCCTATTTGCATTCAGGTCTCTTTATTTTACTTACAAAGTATGGTTCCTTCCAGACATCTACTTGACATATTCATGTCCTACGCTAAAGGGGAGGTTAGTCCGAGCAGAGGGGAGATAGTACGAGCATGCAAAACATCTTAATTGTAGAAGACGAGTTACCCATCTCTCGGGTATTGAAGGCGTATTTGGAAAAAAACAACTTTCAGGTGGAACAGGCATTTAACGGCGAGGAAGCAGAGAGGAAGTTTGATTCACTCAATCCTGCGCTGGTCTTGCTGGATGTGATGCTGCCTGGACGAAGCGGATGGAGTATTCTCGAATATATTCGGGCGAAAAGCTCGTGTCCTGTCATCATGCTGACAGCGTTGGGACAAATCGATAACAAGTTGGCGGGTTTGAACAAAGGCGCCGATGACTATATCACCAAGCCCTTTATTGCCGACGAAGTGGTCGCTCGCGTACATGCAGTATTACGTCGCTCGAAACAATTGATAGAAGGCAATCATGTGAAGCAGTTTGGCAGTCTGAAAGTCGACTTTAAGGCTTATTCTGTCATGCTGCACGGCATCGAACTGGCGTTTACGCCAAAGGACTTGTGTCTGTTTCTTTTTTTAGCGCAGTACAAAAACCAGACGTTCACCAGAGAACAGCTCATCGAGCAGGTGTGGGGAATGGACTACGAAGGAAGTGATCGCGCAGTAGACCTCGCAATCAAGCGCATCCGGCGATCTTTGGAGAATTGGCCGACATCCGAAGGGGAAATCCGTACTTATCGTGGCTTGGGCTACAAGCTGTGCGTATATGAGTGAGAAAAAACGCACCTCGTTGTTTCGGTATTGGACGACGCGATACTTGATCATCTTGTGTATCGGCCTTTTCGTGATCGGGATTGCATCCAGCTACTGGATTTCTTATAGCGAGACTCAAAAACGCCTTGATTTTATGAGACTGATGGCAGCGGAAGTAGCGGATCGGGTCGTTGATGTGGAAGGCAAGGTGAAAACGGCTCCGTTTTTGTTTCGTATCGTGGACAGTCGCCAGGAGTCACTCGGCGTCAATTACAAGCCAATCATGATGATTTTAGATGAACACAAGCAACCCGTATTTGGCGTACCGGGTCCTTTTTTAGGGGAACTGAAGCGTATCGCGCCTGATCTGGTGGATGCGGATGACAGCCTGTCACAGTTCGAGCTTGCGCGGGGTGACGAAGTGCTTTTCGTGAAGGAAAGCATTAAAGTTGATGAGCGAGTGGTTGGATGGGTCATGCTGTTCACCCCACAAAAACAGGTGATACGCGGCATGACCGAATTCCAATTGCTCGCGATCATGCTTCTGGGTCTCGGCTTACTTGGCTGGCTCGTCATATATTTGCTGACGAAAAAGCTGTCTCAGCCGATTAAGGATGTGGCAGACGCTGCCAAGCAAATCGTACTGGGAAACTACGAGATTCAATTGGATAAAAACAAGCGCGAACAAGAAGTGTATGAGCTGATTCATTCCTTTGAAGAAATGGCAGAACGATTGAAGCAGTTGGAAATGATGCGTACCGAGCTTTTGGCAGGGGTGACCCACGAACTCAAAACACCTGTTACGTCCATCAGTGGGCTGGTACAAGCCGTGAGGGAAGAGATTGTGAGCGGTGAGGAAGCCAAGGAGTTTTTGGATATTTGTACGAAGGAAACGACACGTCTGCAAAAGATGATAGAGGATTTGCTCGATTTTAACTCGTTTGCTGTGGGTGACATTCGCATTCGCCGGCAACCCCAAAACATGCAGGAGCTGATTCGGGAAGTTACGCACCAATGGAAGATTGTGCAGGAAGAAGAAAAGCTCAGCCTGCACATCGAAAATACGTCTGAGCCAATGATGATAGAGACCGACCCGTTGCGTGTGCAGCAAATCATGTACAATCTCCTAAACAATGCAGCACAGGCGATGGAATCGGAGGGACGGATTATCGTGTCCCTATCTGCATCAGCAGATGAGATTCGCATTGACGTGAAGGACAATGGACGTGGGATACCGATAGAGGAACAATCTTTGATTTTCGAACGATTCTACCGAGGCGAGGACAAGAAGCACATCGTCCGTGGATTGGGGCTTGGTTTGTCTTTTAGCAGAATGATTGCGCAAGCGTTAGGAGGTATGTTGATCCTGACGGAGAGTACAGCGTCAGGCAGCACCTTCACGTTGATTTTACGCAAATAAAACAGGCATGCTTCAAAAAACGATCTGGTTCACTCCGGTCGTTTTTTTGTGTCTTCATCTGACTTTTCCCTGACGTATTCGTTCCGTATAGTGGTCGCAACCAAAAAGACAAGTCTTCAATCAAGTAGACGCAAGGATGCGATTTCTACCATTCAGGTCGGCGTTGGTGATGCCGTGAAGGCAGGGCAAGTTCTGGCGACGATGGACGATTCCGTAGCGAGAATCCAGGTGACGAATGCGGAAGCAAATCTTTTATCGGCGCAAGCCAAGCTAGAGGAGGCACAAAAGCGCAAGAGTCCCGCAGAAATCACTTCTTTGCAAGCTGCCGTCAATCAGACCAAGAACGAATGGGAGCTCGCCAAGCAAAACATTGACGGGAAAAAAGCGGCAAACGACGTAGAGAAGGCAAAGGCAAATCTGGAGAGTGCCCAGAAGACGTACACTTCCCAGCAGGCCTTATTTGCGGCAGGTGCGATTGCCAAGAGTGAATTCGACAGTGCTCAATCCTCGTTGGATCAGGCTCAGCGTGATTACAACTCGGCCATATTGACAGCCGGACAGACGACAGGGCAGGCAAGTGTGAAGGTAGAGCAGGCATTGGTTGCGTATCAAACAGCGCAAGAAGCGTTACAGGAAGCGAATGAAGGCCCTGATGCCGCCACAGTATTATCGGCCAAAGCAGCGGTGGAGCAGGCAAAAGCGGGGCTGCAACAAGCACAAAAGGCACTGAGAGCAGTCACCTTGAAAGCACCAATGGACGGAGTGATCGTCCAGGTGAATGGCAATGTAGGCGAAATACCCGGCAATGATTTCATTATCATGGATAATTCGAATAGCGGAGATTTAGAGGTATTGGCCCAGATTAGCCAGAGTGACATCGGAAAAGTACAGGAAGGCTTGCCAGTGACGTTTACGACGAGTTCTTATGCGGATGAGACGTTCCGTGGAAAAGTAAAGCTGATCTATCCAGAAGCGAAAACTGACGCTGGAGTCACCACTTACGATGTGCTTTTGTCTGTGGCAAACCAGGATAATAAATTGAAGATCGGGATGACGATGAACGTCGCGATCGAACGGGGAACTCATAAAAATGTGCTCGTGGTACCTGCGCAAGCGCTGCAAACGCAAAATGGCAAGGATGGCGTGTATGTGCTAAAGGATGCTGCTGCACAACTAGCTGGTGAAGGAGCTGAAGGGAATCAGTCTGAGGCGAAGCAAGCGAATAATCGCAGTGGAGGCAAAGAGGGCAGAGCGAATATGCCGTATCGATTTGTTCCGATCAAAATGGGATACTTCACTGCCGATCAGGTAGAGGTGACGGAGGGGCTTACCGAAGGAGAGCGTGTCGTCATCCTCGTGAATACACAGACCTCATCTGGAACGAGTCAAAATGGAAATCGAATGGGCAGCGGTATGCCGGGATTCGGCGGAATGGGCGTCCAGATAAGGGGACGGTAAAAAGATGAAACCGGTCATTCAAATAGAAGAGCTGAGAAAACAGTACGTCATCGGAGATCAGGAGATTTATGCGCTCAGGGGTGTCAGCTTGTCGATCGAGGAAGGAGATTTCGTGGCAATCATGGGGCCGTCTGGTTCAGGCAAATCTTCCATGATGAATGTAATTGGCTGTCTGGATAAGCCCACCTCGGGAGAATTTTATTTAGACGGCTATCCTGTATCACAAGCACATGACGATGAATTGGCGGTCATCCGCAATCAGAAAATCGGCTTTGTTTTTCAAAATTTTAATCTGTTGCCACGTACAACCGCAGTGGAAAATGTAGAACTGCCTCTTTTATATGGAGGCACATCTGCACGGGAACGAAGAGTAAGAGCCATCCGGGCATTAACGAGTGTCGGACTAGCAGAGCGATTAAACAACAAGCCCAATGAGCTGTCAGGTGGGCAGCAGCAGCGCGTGTCGATCGCGAGAGCTCTCGTCAATGATCCCGTCATCCTGTTGGCAGATGAGCCGACAGGAGCGCTGGACACGAAGACGAGTGAAGAGATCATGGGTATTTTTCAAAAGCTGAACGATGCGGGCAAAACGGTTATTTTGGTGACACATGAACCTGATATTGCGGAGTATGCGAAGAGGATCGTCCGGTTTCGTGATGGGCAAATCATCGCGGATGAAGTGGTGGAGGATCGCAGGGGGGTGTCGATGGAGGGTAGAGCAGATGAGCTTTATTGAATGTGTACGCATTTCATTTCGCAGTATCAGGGCAAATGGCTTGCGCTCCGTTCTCACGATGCTGGGAATTATCATCGGTGTAGCAGCTGTTATCGCGATGGTGGCGATCGGTGAAGGGACTTCGACCTCTGTTGCTTCGCAGATCAATGGGTTAGGAAGCAACCTGCTGATTGTCACACCTGGTCAGGCGACACAAGGCAGGGTAAGCCTTGGGGCTGGCTCTTTGAATACGCTGACGATAGCAGATGCAGAAACCCTGATGCAAAAAGAGTCCATTTCGGGTGTGGCTCCCAGCGTCAATGCGCGGGGGCAGATTGTCTGGGGAAGCAATAACTATTCCAGTATGCTCGAGGGGACGTCAGCCGATTTCCCTCAGGTGAGGAATGTAGAAATTGGACAGGGGCGTTTCTTTAGTAACTTTGAGGTGAAGATGCAATACAACGTGGCAGTCGTGGGGACAGAGGTGGTCAGCAACCTGTTTAAAGGAGCGAATCCAGTAGGGCAAACCGTTCAGATCAACCGGATTCCGTTTACGATCATCGGCGTATTACAGAGCCAGGGAAGCTCAGGCATGACAAACAACGACGATCGGATCATCATTCCGATTACCACTGCGATAAACAGGTTGACCGGAGGCAAAAATGTGGGCTCGATCTACGTCTCGGCAGCATCGTCAGACTTGATGGAGAAGGCGCAACAAGATATTCAGCAATCCCTTCGTGCCAATCACAAGCTACGGCCACAAGCAGCCGATGATTTCCGCATTACGTCCCAGTCAGACATCTTAAGCACGGCACAGTCAGTCTCCAGCTCGATGACGGCGCTTTTATCTGGCATTGCAGCCATCTCACTGATTGTTGGCGGGATTGGCGTAATGAATATTATGCTTGTATCGGTCACGGAGCGGACACGGGAGATCGGGATTCGCAAGGCGATTGGAGCCAAGCGGGGCGATATTCTCCGCCAGTTTTTGATCGAAGCGGTTACGCTTAGCCTGATTGGCGGGGTGATTGGTATTGCCTTAGGGGTAGGGGCGGCGTTTTTGGTTAGCAAGCTCGGTCAGATGGCGACTTCAATCAGTCTGTCTCCGATAATGTATGCGTTTTTGACCTCTACATTGGTTGGTGTCATCTTTGGTGTGTATCCGGCGAGAAAAGCAGCACAGCTCAAACCAATCGACGCTCTGCGGTATGAGTGAGTGTGTAATTTTACCAATCCGGGCATACTAGCCGTGAGAGGTGTTGGTCTGATGGAAAAAAGCGTTCAATTTTCCGTGCCATGGCGAGAAGCGACACGCATTGTGAAAAGGATCAAAACAAGCAAATTGCGTTATTTTGTCAGACAACAAGAGGGCAAGACCAGTGTTGCGTTCGTCTTTCCTCGAGTTAGCGTCAGCCAATATGTCTATTTGTATATCATTTTTGGACCAAGAGCTGCTGATGTGCTCAATAACGATAGCAAATAGAATGATCCCTGATGGCCTTAAGCAGGCGTCAGGGATTTGTAATAATTCACAGGAAAACAAAACCTGACACTTTTCGATAGGACTGTTTCATAGTACAATTCGAATATGAACGAACTTGGGGAAGTTCGGGATGGCGGCACCCAATCTGTGCAGAAGGGCCGCCTCTTTTTTTGCTATTGTCCAAGCGTTCGTTTTCGACAGCATTTTTGCTCAGAGGATATAATAGGTACAATTGCCTGAATATACAGATGGAATGAGTGGGTAGTTGGATATAAAATATGCTTATTCACGTGAATACAACGTACTACTCTCTCCCAAGATTTGATCTTGGGGCTTTTTTTGTTCAAAAACGATGAAAAAAAGCCGTTTCTCATGACGGCTTTGTTATCGATAGGGTAGGTTGAAAGCTTCCTTTCAGCAAGGCATCGATCAATTGCTCCTGTGTGAGAGAAATCGTGATACCCATTCCAGGCAGATCGACAGAAAAAACATTCTCTCGGTACAAATACCAGAGACCGCCTGTCGGCTCAATAGAATAGACGTGTATATTTTGCTGTGAATGCTGGCCTGCCTTTTGGATTTCCCGCAACGCTGTAAACATTTCTCCCCAAATAGGCAGATAAGGCTTCGTTTGGTGCTGCACAATCGCTTGAATCAGTTGGTTTTTCACGAGAGAAATAGCATCCATGGTTGAGTGGTTCAACGAAAGCATGACCGTTATACTCCTTTTGCATGGCTTGGCGCATTAGTCTTGTGTGATGGCGATTTTTGTCGAAGTTATGAATAAGTGTAAAATAGTTATCCGTTCGATGCAAGAGAAGAGAAGGTAGAGATGAGCATTTGGATATTTGACGGTTGCTGCTGATTTGGATAGCATAGGAAAAGCGGTTTTGACAAATGGCAATAGCGAGAAGCGGGAGATGAGATTGTGGCAAAAAAACACCGGTTGATCATCGAGTTTTGCGGTGGCTTTGGACAAGGGCTGGCCTTGCTGTATGCTTTGCGGTCGCCTGATGTTCAAGTGGCAGGAATCATTTGCAGAGACACGCAGTCAAGCTTGGCTGGGAAGCTGATTGATTTTGCACAGCCTGGCTATGAAATTCCAATTGTAACAGGTGCCAAGCAACCGCTTTTCTCAGGAACGATAGAGACGACCACCTCGGAAGGTGTACGGTTCCTTGTAGAAAGCACGCAGGATGAGGAAAGTGACTTGACGCTCGTGACGTTTGACCGTTTGACGACGCTAGCTTTGGCTGTCGCGCGTGATCCACTGTTGGCGCGTAAATTTACGCGAATCGTGGTGCAGGGTGGAGCCATACGTGTACCAGGAGATGTTACGGCCATTGCTGAAACAAACATACATGGTGATCCGGAAGCAGCTGCGCTCGTTTTGGCAGCCCGCTTGCCGCTTGTGCTTGTTCCATTAGATACAACCAGCTTGTTTCGATTGACGGAAGAGCAAGTACATACGCTGGGAAGTCTCGCACAAGCAGTTGGCCTGATCGATAGAACAACGATCTCAGACATACAGTTGGCCGCTTCTGCACGTACGCTCCATGCATGGGTAGCGATGCTCGCGGCTCTCTCGCCTGAAAAGATGCGGATGGAGCAGATGAAGCTCTCAGTCGAATGCAAAAGCGAATGGTCACGCGGTGCCATTCTGGCCGATCTGCGGGCGAAACCGAGTGTAGGAACCGATACGGCTGTATGCGTTGAGGTTGAGATGGCAGAGGCAGAGCGCTTTTTGCAAACCGTTTTGGATCGGGGAGGGGTATAAGCGCATGGAAAAAATCATTTTGGATGTAGATACCGGGATTGATGATGCGCTGGCGATTGCTTATGCCGTTCACTCGCCTGCTCTTGAAGTGTGTGGGATTACCACGACTTTTGGCAATATTACGGTGGAGGAAGCAACACGCAATACCTTGCAGGTGCTAGAGCTGCTGGATGCCTCTGCGATTCCTGTCTATCAGGGGGCATCGAAGCCGATTGTTCGCGACCTCACAGGAAAAGCAAGGCTGTTCCACGGTGAGAACGGGCTGGGCAATGTCGTCCTTCCTGCGCCATCGACAACAGCTCAGCCACAGTGTGCCACACAATATCTCATCTCTGCAATAAAGGAACATCCACATGAATTGACACTCGTGACCGTCGGGAGCATGACCAATCTGGCGCAGGCGATTATGGCTGCTCCAGAAATCGTATCCCTTGTCAAACGAGTAGTCGTGATGGGAGGCGCTGTAACAGTGCCGGGCAATCGCACGCCTGTAGCAGAAGCGAATATTTGCGCCGATCCGGAAGCCGCAGCGTATGTCATCCAGTCTGGTATTCCAGTGACGCTGGTAGGCCTGGATGTGACGATGCAAACGCTGCTCACCCGCGAACACTTGCAGGAGTGGAGAGCGAAGGATACACGCTTGAGTCATGTTTTTGCGGATATGTGCGAGGTGTACATGAATGCCTACGCCACAGTGGGCAATTTGCGCGGCTGCGGTCTGCATGATCCGTTGGCCGTAGGTGTCGTTATCGATCCGACGTTTGTGAAGGCAGTCCCGATGCATGTTGTGGTAGATACATCCGGGGGAGCCAGTGATGCCCGTACGATTGGGGACAGACGGGAACATCCAGCGCATCCACCGAATGTGGACGTGTGCCTGGAGGTTGACCATGAGCGTTTTGTCGGTCATTTTCTGAAGTACGTACTAGGTAATTAAGGAGGAAGTTATTGTGTTAAAAGAATTTAAAGAGTTTGCGTTAAAAGGAAATGTGATGGATCTCGCTGTCGGTGTCGTGATTGGTGGGGCTTTCGGGAAGATTGTTACCTCGCTTGTTAATGACATCATTACTCCCCTGATCGGAATGCTTCTGGGTAAGGTGGATTTCTCCGGCTTGTTCATCAATTTGAGCGGGGTTCCTTATAAGACGATCGCCGAAGCAAAAGCAGCAAAAGCTGCGACGCTCAACTACGGATTGTTCCTCAACTCTGTGATTGATTTTGTCATTATCGCCTTTTCTATTTTTATCGTCATCAAGCAGCTCAACCGCTTCAAACGCAAGCAAGAAGTGGAGAAAGCACCTGAGACAACGAAAGAGTGCCCGCATTGCATCTCGGCTATTCCAATCAAGGCTACACGCTGCCCGAACTGCACCTCCATGCTGGAGACAAAAGGAACAGCATTGGCACACGAATAAGACCCATACACGAATCAAACGAACAGAGGAGGGCGATTATGCCTTCCTCTTTTTTCGTTTCACGCGGTTTTTGTACTGATAGTGAAGTCTTTTAATCGTATGGTAATAAGTCTTGTCTTTGAGCTTGGCAAACAGCCCGTGGGAAGGAAAGTCGTAATTGACCTCAATAATAGAGAGGTTTCCCGCTTTATCAATGGCAAAATCAACGCCGATTTGCGCACTGTGCCGATATTTATTAAAGTGGGCACATACACGGTGACTGATTTGGATCAACTGAGAGACGACACTTTTCAATTTGGTTGGCTCGACTGCGCCAGATTTTTTCAAGGCATGCGGGACTGTGACGGCATATCCGCCGCCACGAGCGACATTGGTAATGATACTGTCGGCGCCGGCTACCTTGGCTAGCATGCCGGCATATTGCCATTTGCCCAAGCCATTGCGCATCATCATGACGCGAATATCAAAGGGGCGGCCATCGATTTCAGCTAAATCCAGCCCTTTTTGAATCACATAATTTTTTTCCGTACACTGCGCGGCGAGCTGCTGCTTCAAGTCAGCCAAAGAATCTGCCTGCATAGGTTCTCCGCGCTCCTTGACAAATTGATAGCCCCCGCCATCCGTTTTCCAGACACGAATAATGCCTTTCCCCATATGGGTTCTCGTCGGCTTGATATAGACGGTAGAATACTTCGCTACATACGAATCCAAACTGGCGGGCTGATATAGCGAAGTAGGCGGCAGGTAAGGGCGAATGTAAGGACTTTTTGAAAAGAACTGATGAAGGCTCCACTTGGAGGAGGAGATCACATCTTGCACCTCACTTTGCGAAAAATCCATTCGTCCCAGCATATGCAGAAGCGTTCGCGACCGTTTTTATTTTGAAAGGGGACGTTTTTCAAAAATGGCCAAGGACTTAAGAAGGAGTTAAAGAATTATGGGGGAATATATGTTCTAATCATAAGGGAAGGATGGTGAAAATCATGCGGCAATTCCGTCCGGTGCAACCTCCGACTCTGCAACGAGCGAGCGCCCAAAATGCCTATCGCTACCAAGAGTACATGCCCAGCAAATGCCTGGTAAACGATATCGCTTGCTACTGGACCTCAGAGTACGACGGCAAAGGGATAGCACCTGCAAGCCGAGTCATACCCGATGGATGCATCGATATCATTTTCAATCTCGGCGCCACTTCCTATCAGAAGGGGGCATTTTTAACGGGATTGATGAGGACGTACGAGGTGATCCCATTGACCGAACCACAATCCTTGATCGGCATTCGGTTTTACGCTGAAGGAGCAGCTCGCTTTTTGCGCTACCCCGTCGCCATGATCAACGGACATCATCCCAATCTGGAAGACATCTGGGGCAAAGAGGCAGATGAGGTGATAGAAGGCTTGCTCGAAGCTTCCGACACAGCGGAGCGAATCGCTTGGTTGGAGCAGGAGCTTATCAAACGTTTGTCGATGGATGATCCAGCAGACCAGTTGCTTTTGACGAGCATGAACTATTTATATGAATACAGAGGAAATCTTTCCATGGCCGCGCTTGCCGAGAAAGTGAATTATAGCGAGAGAACCTTGCGAAGGACATTTCAACAACAGTTGGGTATGGGCCCGAAGGAAATGGGCCGAATCATTCAATTTCAAGGGCTGCTGCAAATGCTGGCTAAGGGAACATGCACTTCGTTTACGGATGCAGCTCTCCAATGTGGCTATTACGATCAGTCGCACTTGATCAAGAGCTTCCACACTTTTTACGGTGTAGCTCCAAGTAAAATGGTCTCGCCAGATCGTGCGAATCGATAAATCTTGAAAAGTTGTCCGTTTTTTACAATCTTCCTTTTGCGAGACGCGTTACCCTAAAGAAAGGATGGTGAATTCATGTGAATGAACAAACATTAGATACATACTGCCGAAAGCAGCCCGGTGCCACCCATGACTATCAGATGGATTGGGAATGCGATCGCTACCATGTCGGAGGCAAAATATTTGCCATGATCGGAGGCGATTCCAAAGGAGTTCGCATCCTCACCTTGAAATGCGATCCGATGCGTGCGGAGGAATTACGCGAGACCTACGAAGGGATCGTACCCGGCTATCACATGAATAAATCCCATTGGAATTCTGTCTACTTGGATGCTGACATTCCCGAAGGCTTATGGGAAAAGATGATCGAGCATGCGTACGATACGGTGCTCCAAAAACTGCCTAAGCGCGTCCAGCAAGAAATCAAGAGCGAACAGGAGTGAGTAATGTGGGAATCAAGCTTGATATGGTAGGGATAGTCGTACAGGACATGAAAAAAGCGTTGGATTTCTATCGGGTACTCGGTTTCGATATTCCAGAGGGAGCAAATGAAGAGCCGCATGTGGAGGTTGCGCAGGATGGTGTTCGTCTGGCCTTTGATACAATCGAAGTTGCCAAGGGTGTGTATGGGGGATGGGAAGCACCTGTTGGGCATCGGATTGAGCTGGCTTTTTTGTGTGAGGATGCTGCGGCACTTGATGCGTTGTATGCGAAAATCGTTTCACATGGCTACGAGAGTCACCGTGAGCCGTGGGATGCGTTCTGGGGCCAGCGGTATGCCATCGTGAAAGACCCGGATGGGAACCTGATCAGTTTGTTTGCGTAATACGATCCTTACATAAGAAGACAAGCCGAGCCTATCTGAAAAAGGTTGGGCTTGTTTGCATTTGTGGACGGAATCATTGGCTGATATATAAAACTTTTTAATAGGAAAACATCCCCATATCATCCCGGGTTTTTCTCAATAGAACGGGCTATTGCTGTGACAGCTTGAACGGGGGGAGACTTGTGCATGGTCGTTGTTTCAAGAAATAAAATTTACTAATAATCGATTGACTTGCGTAATTTTGCTACATATAATGAAAGCGATAACAGGAACGAATTTTTCAACGATTCTCGATTCTCAAATGGGGGCTTTTGACATGGATCAACCTGCAAAATTGCTCGATTATCGTGCGAAAAATGAGCATGTACTCATCGGTCTCATGTCGGGTACTTCGCTGGATGGCATTGATGCCGCACTTGTAGCGATCCGCACAGATGAACAGGGTGAGATCGAAAAGGTGACTCTCCGCGACTTTTTTTATATGCCATACTCCGATGACTTGCGTGAGTGGGTCATGAATCTGTGCAGTGTAGAAACAGCGAGAGTGGATCAGTTGACTGCGGTTCATTACGGCTTATCTGAATGGTATGCGTATGCGGTACAGCAATTGATGCAGAAAGCTGGAGTCACGACAGCCGAAGTAGACGCAGTCTGTATGCACGGACAAACCATTTGGCATATTGCTGGGCGCACGCCATTTCCCGGACCACAAGGAATAACAGAGGTCAGGGCGTCCTTGCAAATCGGCGAGCTGTCCACACTGGCAGAACGTACGGGTATACCGGTAGTGGGAAATTTCCGCGCTCGAGATCTGGCTGCTGATGGAGAAGGAGCACCGCTTGTTCCGTATGCCGACTATATTTTGTTCCGCCATCCCCAAAAAGGCAGACTGCTGCAAAACATCGGTGGAATCGCTAATGTCACATTACTACCTGCAAGTGCAGCTATCGATCAAGTCGTCGCTTTTGACACGGGCCCTGGCAATATGATCATGGATCAAATCGTTCAGCTCATGACCAACGGACAGATGAGGTATGACGAGGGTGGCAAGCTGGCCGCAGGTGGCACCGTCTCTTCAGTGCTACTGGAAAAATGGTTGCAGGACCCGTATTACCAGATCAAGCCACCGAAAAGCACAGGCCGCGAAGTATACGGCAAAGCTTTTGCCCAAGAGCTGTTCCGTGATGCGAATCAACTCGGGATTAGTCAAGCGGATCTGTTGGCAACCGTGACAGCATTGACTGCCACGACAATTGCGAACGCCTATGTGCAATTCGTATTACCAACAACCAAAGTGGAGGAAGTGATCGTCTCAGGGGGAGGCGCTCATAACCAGACGCTTCTCGCCATGCTGCAGCGTCAATTGCCGACTGGAATGACCGTAATGACGGCCCAGCAGTTTGGGATGCCTGATGATGCGAAGGAAGCCGTCGCTTTTGCCATTTTGGGTCATGAGACACTAATGGGACGACCATCCAATGTGCCATCTGTAACAGGGGCGAAGAGGGCCGTACCGTTAGGAAATATATGCTTCTAACATGAGATCAACAAGGGGGTAACATCGTGAAAAAACGAGTATTGGCAGGCTTTTTCCTATCATTGTCTCTCGTGCTTTCCGCTTGTTCTGGTGGAGGAACAGCACCCGCAGAGCAAGGCAAGTCAGCAGAAGGACAAGCAAAAACAGAACTGATTGTGGCTGCCGAGCAAGAGCCAGTGGGCTATGACCCGCATAAAGTTCCGGCGGCATCCAGTGTGCGCGTCTATGCGCTCATTTACGATAGCCTGACCAAGTTGGACGAGAACATGAACATCGTACCGAACCTGGCAGAGAAGTGGGAGATTGCGCCAGACGGAAAAACGGTCACGATGTTCCTGCAAAAAGGCGTCAAATTCCACAATGGCAAAGACATGACGGCAGATGACGTAAAATTCAGCTTTGAGCGAATCATGAACCCAGACACGGGTTCGATCGCGAAATCGTATTTTTCCAGTGTAGAAGCAATTGAAGTGAAAGATCCAACGACGGTTGTCTTCAAATTGAAAAATGCGGATGCCTCATTCGTTGCAAATACGGCAAGTGCCTATGCTTCTATCGTGCCAGCAGGCTCCACTGATCTGACCAAGGAAGCAATTGGTACCGGTCCATTCAAAATGGAAAAAAGTGAGTCGGGACAATTTGTCCTGCTGAAGAAAAATGCGGATTACTTCAATAAAGAACTGCCAAAAGTAGAGTCCATCAAGTTCCAAATCATGAAGGACGAGGCGGAGCGACTCGCTGCAATTCGCTCCGGTAAAGTTGACATCAGCATGGTGTCTGCTGATTCTGCGAAGCTTTTGGACGGCAAGCCAGGCGTACAGATCAAGAACTACCAATCCCTGGAGTACAGTTACCTGGGTATTAATGTAAACAAAAAGCCTTTTGACAATCCAAAAGTGCGCGAAGCGATCAGCTATGCCGTTGACCGTAACCAAATTATCCAGACTGTTTGGAAAGGGGAAGCGACTCTGACTGGTCCGATCGCTCCTGCGTTGACCAACTCGGCTTTGGACCCTGCTACTTATCCGACCTACAAAACAGATGTAGAAAAAGCGAAGCAATTGCTGGCGGAAGCGGGCTATCCAAACGGTTTCGAGACCCAAATCGAAACAGCAGCAACTTACCCAGATATGGTAGAAACGGCACAAGTGATTCAACAACAGCTCAAAGCAATCGGCATCAATGCGAAGATCAACCAGCTTGAGTGGGGGAACTACATCGATACGTGGAAATCCAAGGACATGAACTTGATGGTAGGGCGCAACACTTCTGGTGTAGATGCTGACCGTTCCATGCGCTTCTTCTTCTCGACAACTGGTTCAGCCAACGTGTGGAACTACTCCAACCCTGCCTACGATGAGCTGGTGCAAAAAGCACTGACGACCGTAGATCAGAGTGAGCGCAAAAAGCTGTATGACGAAGCACAAACCATGCTGGTAGCAGATGCACCAAACCTGTTCCTGGCATCTCCGAAAAATTACTACGCGGTTCGTGACAACATCGATTTCACGCCGTCCGCAGCGGGCGAAGTATACTCGCTGATCAAGACTTCGATCAAGTAATGTAGCATACGTGTGATGAAGGCTCCGCCAGAGGTTAGGCGGAGCCAAGTTTCTAAATATGGAGGGAAACTCGTGGGATCTTATCTAATCAAACGTGTCGCCAGCCTGATTCCCATCCTGTTTGGCATATCTGTTTTGATCTTCACGATCCTGCATCTGGTGCCGGGCGATCCAGCTTCCATCATGCTAGGAACGAATGCCACACCGGAAGCAATTGCGGCGTTGAATAAAAGCATGGGGCTGGATCAGCCGTTGATTAACCAGTACCTGCATTGGGTCACAGGAATCCTGCAAGGGAATTTTGGCGTATCGGTCCACACAGGAGAAGAGATTTTGCCCCAAATTCTCAAGCGTTTTGCCATCACCATGCAACTGACTGTATTTGGCGTTCTGATTGGGTGGGTACTCGCGATTCCGTTCGGGATTCTCTCGGCCATTCGCGCTCATTCCAAAACAGACATCGTGGTTCGTGTGTTTACATTGTTAGGCATTTCGGTGCCGAACTTTGCCATAGGGACCCTGCTCTTGCTCGGTTTTTCGCTTTATTTCAACTGGTTCCCGCCTATTGATGTGGTGAACTTCTGGGATGATCCGATCGAGGCGTTCAAAGTATTCATACTGCCTGCAACAACGATGGGGATTGTGGTGGCTGCTGGCGTGATGCGGATGACACGCTCTGCGTTTTTGGAAACGATGGACAAAGATTTTATTCGGACAGCGCGGGCCAAGGGTAACAGTAAGTGGACAATCGTTATGGGCCATGCGTTCCGCAACTCTTCGATCCCGATCGTTACGATCGCAGGTATGCAGATTGGTTACCTGCTGGGCGGGTCCGTGATCGTCGAGCAGTTGTTCTCGATTCCTGGTTTGGGCCAGTACATTCTGGAAGGAATTTATCAGCGGGATTATCCGGTTGTACAGGGAGGCGTTTTGTTCGTCGCTCTGGTGTTTGTCCTGGTCAATCTGCTCATCGACCTGATCTATACCTGGATTGATCCACGTATCAAGTATTGACAAGGGGAATGCGACATGAGCACATTTCGAAAGCGTTTTTTGGCGAATAAGACAGCCGTCTTCTGCTCCATTTTGCTGGCGTTGCTCTGTTTGACGGCAGTGCTGGCTCCGGTGTTGGCTCCGCATGACCCGACACAGATGTTTCAGGATCATCGGATGGAAGGCAGCTCGGGTGAGTTTTTGCTAGGTACAGACCAGTTTGGTCGTGATATTTTGAGCCGCATCATCCACGGTGCGCGCGTATCGCTGGTGGTCGGGCTTTCTGCCGTTCTTGTCAGCGCCGTTTTTGGTACGCTGTTTGGCTTGATCGCTGGCTACTTCGGGCGCTGGATTGACGGTTTTATCATGCGCTGTATGGACGTTCTGTTTGCTTTTCCGGAAATTTTGCTGGCGCTGGCGATTGTTGCCGCATTAGGACCAGGAACTTTTAACACGATCATGGCTATCGGGATCGTGAACATTCCGATCTTCACCCGGACGGTGAGGGGAGCGGTTCTCTCTATCAAAAGTTTGGAATATGTAGAAAGCGCTCGTGCCATCGGTGCGAGTACACCGCGTATCTTGTTTCAGGAGATTTTTCCGAATGTAACGGCACCGCTGCTGGTTCAATCATCTCTGGCGATTTCAGGTGCGATCCTGACAGAGTCGGCCCTCAGCTTTTTGGGCTTGGGGATTCAGCCGCCAGACCCGTCATGGGGCGGAATGATTTCAGAGGCGCGCCGCTACATGGAGCTGGCTCCGGGCATGATCATCTGGCCCTGTATTGCCATGACGGTGACGATTCTTGCATGCAACATGTTTGGGGATGCCGTCCGTGATATTCTCGACCCGCGTCATCGTGGGAAATAGGAACGATAGGCAGAGGTGAGAACGAATGAACGAGCAACAGATCAGAGAACGAATGGAGTCCAGTCTGGCGCAAGGGATTCATCAGGACATTTTTCCGGGAGGCGCTGTCAGCCTGCTGCGAAAAGATGCGCCTGCTGTGACAGTCTGCATGGGAAAAACAAGCGATGAACACGATGGAAGGCCGGTTCATAGTCAAACGCTGTACGATATGGCCTCTTTGACCAAAGTGATGGTGACCTTGCCGCTCATCCTCATCAGTGTGCAGGAAGGCAAGCTGTCGTTGACTGACTCCGTGACGACCTACCTGCCAGAATTGACGAGCGCCCACGATCAGGAACGCAAAGGGCAGATCAAAATCATTCACCTGCTCACACATACATCAGGACTTCCTGCATGGCGTCCGTACTTTTTGCTGGGGAGAAATCGGGGGGACTATTTGCGGTTGATCGCAAACGAGTCGATGCTGGATGACCCAGGGCGTAGCGTTGTGTACAGCGATTTGGGATTCATGCTGTTGGGCTTTTTACTGGAGCGCATCTGGGACGAGGAACTGGACGCACTTTCGAAGCGACTGATTTTTCAACCGAGTCGAATGCTTCATACGAGCTACTTGCCGCTGGAACAATCACGTCTGCAAGGAATGGACATTGCTGCTACGGAGAAGGGCAATGCCTTTGAACAAGAGATGGCTGTGACTTTCATATTGGAGCTGGCAGAAGCCAGAAATCCTTTGGCACTGGAATGGCAGCAAGCTTTGACCGGATACGGTTGGCGAGAAGGCGTTATTAGTGGCACTGTTCACGATTGCAACGCCCACTATGGCTTGGAAGGTGTCAGCGGGCACGCCGGACTTTTTTCCACCTTGGCTGATACAGAGCGCTACATGCAGATTTGGACGAGTGGGAAGGCTTCCGTACAGCTTGATCCGACGCTGTGTGCCTTGGCTACTCGCTCATTCACAGACCATTCGATTCATCGCAGAGGATTGGGGTGGATCATTTCCCCGACTGGCGGTTCCCTAGAACAGCTTGCCGCAGGTTGCAGTGGGGGAGACCTTGTTTCGGAACGCGCCTTTGGGCATACCGGCTTTACAGGAACGTCGATCTGGTCGGACCCTATGAGAGATGTGACACTGATTACATTGACAAACCGCGTGCATCCTGTCGCAAGCCCATTGATTGGGGCGTGGCGGACCGCTCACCATAACCGATTATTTTCTGTAATCAAACCTGACCGCACATCCTGATAAAAAGGGGGAGTACTCATGGCAGCAATGCTTACGATTGATGATTTGCGAACTTCTTTTATCCAAGCAGGCAAAAAGCTGACCGTGATCGAGGGTGTCAGTCTCTCTGTAGAGCCTGGTGAAACCGTCGGTGTGGTCGGTGAATCCGGATGTGGAAAAAGCGTGACTAGCATGTCCATCATGCAGCTCTTGGGACGGAATGTGGAGATGACCGGGAGCATCCGTTTTCAAGACAAGGAGCTGCTCTCACTTACGGATAAACAAATGCAGACGATTCGCGGCAATCAGATCGCGATGATTTTTCAGGAGCCGATGACTTCGCTCAACCCATTGCATTCGATCGGCAAACAGATCAGCGAGCCCTTGCGTCGGCATCTCGGACTGTCCAAACAGGAAGCCAAGCGACGGACGATCGAGCTTTTGAAAGAAGTCGGGATTCCGCGTGCCGATGAAATCATTTCCGACTATCCGCACCAATTGTCAGGCGGGATGCGTCAACGTGTGATGATTGCGATGGCGATGTCTTGTGCACCAAAGCTCTTGATTGCCGACGAACCGACGACGGCGTTGGACGTGACGATTCAGGCGCAAATATTGGAGCTCATGAAAAAAGTCCGGCAAGAGCAAGGCACTTCCATCCTGCTTATCACACATGACCTGGGAGTCGTGGCGGAGATGTGTCATCGCGTCATCGTCATGTATGCAGGTCAAATCGTAGAGGAAGCCGACGTCAAGCAGTTGTTTGACGAGCCAAAGCATCCGTATACGAGAGGGCTTTTGAAATCAATGCCTTCTGTCAGTGTCAACCAAGAGCGTTTGGATGCGATTCCGGGATCGGTGCCTCTTTTGAGCGAAATGCCTGTGGGATGTCGTTTTGCACCGCGCTGCTCACAAGTCATGGATATTTGCCGCGAGAAAAACCCAGAGCTTACGCCTGTCGCAGATAACCAAAAGTGCCGCTGCTGGCTGTATCGCGAGGAGGACGTGCAATGAGGCAACCACTGCTGGAAGTCAAATCATTGACCAAGCATTTCACGAGCAAGCAAGGATTCTTCGGCAAGGAGAAAGTCGTCCGTGCCGTCGACGGAGTCAACCTGACTGTTTATCCGGGTGAGACTGTCAGCATCGTAGGCGAATCGGGTTGTGGGAAGTCCACGACAGGACGATGCATCCTTCGTCTGATTGAGCCGACTGATGGAGAAATCTTTTTTGAAGGACAGGATATCCGCAAGCTCAATGAATCAGAGCTGCGCCGGGCTAGACGCAACATGCAGCTCGTGTTTCAGGACCCGTTTGCCTCGCTGAACCCGCGAAAAACAATCGGACAGCTTTTGGAGGACCCACTCATCATTCACGGCATCGGCAATTCAGTAGAACGCCGCAAGCAAGTCGAGGAGATGATCCAGATCGTCGGCCTCTCCAAGCAGCAGTTGGATCGCTTTCCGCATGAGTTTTCCGGTGGTCAGCGCCAGCGGATTGGAATCGCAAGGGCACTGATTTTGCGCCCGAAGCTGATTGTGGCCGATGAGCCTGTGTCTGCTCTGGACGTGTCGATTCAGGCACAAATTTTGAACCTGATGCAAGATTTGCAAAAGGAGTTCAATCTGACGTATTTGTTTATCTCGCATGATTTGAGTGTCGTCCGCCATATTTCGGACCGGGTAGCGGTTATGTATCTCGGAAAAGTGGTGGAGGTAGCGGATAAACAATCGTTGTATGAGAAACCAACACATCCCTATACACAAGCACTGTTATCAGCGGTGCCTGTACCGAATCCCCATTTGACGACCCAGCGGATCATTTTGGAGGGAGACCTGCCTAGTCCAGCGAATCCGCCGTCTGGCTGCACATTCCATCCGCGCTGCCGCCATTGTATGGACATTTGCAAAACGGTTGCTCCTGTGGCTAGCGAGGTATCAGCAGGGCACTTTGTCACTTGCCATATGGATCAGTCATGAAGTGAGCATGGGGTAGTAAGATTGAAAAGGAGGTTCGATAGAGCATGAATCTGGAGAACTTGCAAGCATTGACGACTGAAGGAAAAAACGAGGGCAGTAGTGATTTGGATCAATTGAGTGCCCGAGGCATTGTACAAATGATGAACGATGAAGACAAGAAAGTTCCTTATGCAGTAGAGCGCGTCCTCGATCAAGTATCCGATGCAGTAGAGGTCATCACACACGCATTGGAAAAGGGCGGAAGACTGTTTTACTTTGGTGCTGGAACGAGTGGACGTTTAGGGATATTGGATGCGTCCGAGTGTCCGCCGACCTTTGGTACTCAGCCTGAGCTCGTTCAGGGTGTGATTGCAGGCGGACCATCCGCAATGGTACGTGCGGTAGAAGGAGCAGAGGATTCTTTTGCATTAGGCCAAGAAGATGTGCATAAATACGGCGTGACCAAAAAGGATGTGGTCGTAGGTATCGCAGCCAGTGGACGGACTCCTTATGTACTCGGTGTTTTGGCGGAGGCACAGAAGATCGAAGCCAAGACAATTGCTGTCTCTTGCAACAAGCCATCGTACATCAATGAAGGCGTAGATGTAGCAATTAATGTCGTCGTAGGACCTGAAGTATTGACCGGATCGACGAGGCTCAAGGCAGGAACGGCCCAAAAGCTGGTGCTGAACATGCTGACAACAGCGACGATGATTCGCTTGGGCAAAGTGTACGGAAATCTGATGGTCAGCGTGCAGGCGACCAACCTCAAGCTGAAGGAACGAGTAAAGCGGATCATCATGGAAGTGACCGGAGCGAGTTACGAGGAAGCGGAGCAATTGGCTGATCAGGCAGACGGTGATGCGAAGACAGCCATTATCATGAAGCTGACCGGATCGAGCAGGGAAGAGGCCACTCGTTTGTTGAATGTTACCAATGGGAGAATCAGGGAAGCTATTCAGCAGTTGGACTAAGTTTTTGGGAAAGGATGGGGAGATCCCATGTTGCCAGAATCCATTCGCGAAGAGCTGCGTGCCATTGTCGGAGAGAAAAACTGTCTCGACAAACAGGAAGCATTAGTCGCCTATTCGTATGACGCGACGCCAATGCAGCAAGCATTGCCGGATGTGGTCGTCATGCCGAAGAGCACAGCCGAAGTCCAACAGGTCATGCGAGTTGCAGCACGACATCACATCCCGATTGTGACGCGTGGAGCAGGCTCCAATCTATGCGGCGGAACGATACCCGTCGGGGGCGGAATTGTCCTGGTGTTGAGCCGGATGAATCAGATCGTAGAGATTGACGAGCAAAATTTGACGATAACGGTGCAGCCAGGAGTCCGAACGGTCGACATTCATCAGGCGGTAGAGGCACTCGGTTTGTTTTACCCACCCGATCCAGGCAGCATGGTCATCTCCACGATTGGCGGGAATATTGCGCTTAATTCGGGTGGACTGCGCGGGTTGAAGTATGGAACAACCAAGGATTACGTGCTGGGTCTCGAAGCTGTGTTACCGAACGGTGAGGTCATCCGCACCGGGGGCAAGCTGATGAAGGATGTGGCGGGCTATGATCTGACGAAGCTCTTGGTCGGTAGCGAGGGCACATTGGCGATTATTACCGAGGCTATTCTCAAGCTGATTCCGAAGCCACAGACACAGCGGGTTATGCTGGCGATGTTCGCCGATATGGCACAGGCGGCGAGGTCTGTTTCTGATATCATTGCCAATCGCATCATTCCCGGCACGCTTGAATTTCTTGATCAGGGCACGATCCGTGTTGTCGAGGATTTCAAACAGATCGGGCTTCCGACAGATGTGGCGGCGATTCTCCTGATCGGTCAGGACGGAGAGCCGAAGACGGTCGATCGGGACATGGAGCGGATCGCTGCGATTTGCGAGAAGAATGATGCCGTCCAAATCAAGGTAGCGACGACAGCGGAGGAAGCGGATGAGGTAATGACTGCCAGACGCAGTGCGCTCGCCGCATTGTCACGGATGCGCCCGACGACCATTTTGGAGGACGCAACCGTTCCTCGTGCCGCAATTGCGCCGATGGTCGCGGCGATCCAAGAGATTACAGAGCGTTACGGACTGCAAATATGTACCTTTGGCCATGCAGGAGACGGCAATTTGCATCCGACCTGCATGACAGACGCTCGCAACACGGAAGAGATCGAGCGTGTCGAGCATGCCTTCGAGGAAATTTTCGCGGCGGCAATCGAATTGGGCGGAACGATTACGGGAGAGCATGGCGTAGGGATCGTCAAGGCACCGTATTTGGAGTGGAAAGTAGGAGCCGCAGGTATGGAGATCATGAAAGGCATCAAGCACGCTTTCGATCCTCACAATCTCCTGAACCCTGACAAGATGTTTGCCAAACAGTCCCGGAACAGAGTGGTGGTCCAGCGTGCTTAAAGAAGCCTTGGTAAATAAACTCGATTACGATGAATTGTCCAACTGTATGCGCTGTGGCTTCTGTCAGCCAGCCTGTCCGACCTTTCGGGAAACAGGTTATGAGGCAGCTTCTCCACGAGGTCGCATCGCCTTGATGAAAGCCGTAGCAGACGGCGTCATGGAGCCGGACAAAGATTTCGTCGACCAAATGAATCTGTGTCTCGGCTGCCGAGCATGTGAGCCGGTATGCCCTGCAGGTGTGCCGTACGGTCAGCTAATCGAGCAGACGAGAGAAGCGATCGAAGAGGTGCAGGAGCATCCATGGTGGGTCAAAGCCGTCCGCAAGCTCGCGTTTTTCCACCTGTTTCCTCATCAGAAGCGCATGTACCAGCTCGGTGGATTCTTGCGCTTCTATCAGCGCTCAGGTGTGCAAAAAGCCGTTCGCAAGCTGGGGGTGTTGTCCATCCTGCCTAAGCAAATGCGGGAAATGGAAGCGATCATGCCTGAAGCATCTGGGAAGGGTATCGTGGACTTTTTCGGTGGCACGGTGATTCCAGCCGTAGGCGAGCGCAAGTATCGTGTAGGAATGTTTCACGGTTGCATCATGGATGTTTTATTCCATGAGACAAATCGCAACACCGTGCGGCTTCTCAGTGAGGCAGGCTGTGAGGTCATCATCGCTCCAGACCAGGTGTGCTGCGGTGCTCTCCATGCACATAGCGGTGAGCGCGAACAGGCTCGCCATCTGGCAAGAAAAAATGTGGCTGCTTTTTACAAGGCTGACGTGGATATCATTGTATCCAATGCAGGTGGTTGCGGGGCAATGCTACAGGAATACGACCATTTGCTGGCGGAAGATGCCGAGTGGCAAGAGAAGGCACAATGGTTCGCAGCACGCGTGAAGGATATTAGCGAGGTGCTTGCACTCCTCGTCGAGCCAAAAGCATGGCAGTCATTGCCACAACGGATCACCTATCAGTCCTCCTGTCACCTGCGCAACGGGATGAAGGTGACAAAAGAACCAGTGAACCTGCTGCAAGCCATTCCGGGAGCCACATACGTACAGCTCCGCGAGGGAGATCGCTGCTGTGGCTCTGCGGGCATTTACAACCTGGTGCAGCCTGAGATGGCCGGGAGCCTTTTGGATGAAAAAATGAGTCATGTAGCGGCTACCCAAGCAGATATTCTCGTGACCTCGAATCCAGGCTGTCTGTTGCAAATGAAAGCAGGCATTCATCGAGCTGGACTGGAAGGAAAGATGGAGGCCGTGCACATCGTCGATTTATTGGCGCGTGTACAGCAGGAAGAGAAGCCCTTGTCTACCCCAGAGTAAGTGGGGATGACAAGGGCTTTTTCCGCTTAAGAGAGGCTAACTGTTTTGTGCTTTTTCCTGATCGTAGATATCCAGAGCGGCTTGAACGGCGCGCCCTGCGTGTACGCGGGCTCCATGCCGGATGAGAACTGCTTCCAACGCCCCTAGCACATGCAAAATATTTTTCTTCCGGCAGCTGTAGCCCATTGTGCCAATCCGCCAGATGGTCCCTTTTAGCGGCCCGAAGGAACTGGCTATTTCAATATGAAAATCTTCGAGCAGCATGGTTCGGACTGACTCTCCGTCCAGCCCGTCAGGAATTTTGATACAGGTCACGACAGGAAGCTTGCAACTCGGATCGCCGTAGAGCTGCAATCCCATCGCCAATACACCAGCGACCAAGGCTTGTTCATGCAAGCGATGTCTGGCGAATCTCGCTTCCAGACCTTCTGTGAGGGCAATGCGCACACCCTCGCGCAAGGCGTACAGCATCGTTGTCGCCTCCGTATGGTGGTTCAGCCGCGAAGGTCCCCAGTAATCCATGAGCTGGCTCAAGTCAAAATAGTTGCTGCGGATCGTTCGGGTTTGAGCAGATTTCGGAGCAGACGGATCAGCGAGTCCACGCTCAATTTTTTTCCGTTGGAGCAAGAGTGCTTCTACACGAGAATTAAACGTGATAGGAGCCATCCCAGAGGGGACAGACAAGCATTTTTGCGTGCCGCCAATACATGCGTCGATATACCAATCATCTACCATCACTTCTGTTCCGCCAATCGAAGCGACAGCATCGACGACAAATAGGACATCCATCTGGCGGCAAGCTTCTCCGATTTCTTTCAAAGGCTGAACACATCCGGTGGATGTTTCGCCATGAACCATTGCTACGATTTTGGGCTGAACCCGCTCGATTTCGGCAATGACGTCCTGCGGTTCAAAGACACTTCCCCAGCGCGTTTCCATCGTAATCACATCTGCGCCGTACCTTTCCGCAATCTCCGTAAGCAAGTGCCCGAATCGTCCATAAATGGGAACAAGCACCCGATCCCCTGATTCGATTATGCTACACAAAACAGCTTCAATGCCCGCCCGGGAGGTGCCATCAATAGGGAATGCCCAATGATTGGATGTCTGAAACAATTTCCGAAGCATCTCCATTGTTTCGTTCATGATGTTCGTGAATTCTGGATCGAATTGTCCCAAAATGGGTGAACCCATCACGCGAAGAACACTAGGCTCGGCCTCGACGGGCCCTGGCGTCATGATTGTCCGGTGTGAAGTGGTCAGTTCTTTGTATGCACTCATAAGCTCTCCCCCAGCTCTATCTATATCAACAGCCGCAGTACTACCGATCTTTTGTGCCCATCAAAAATCTATTTTGAAATGCAAGAAACCAGCTTTCCGCAGCGCCTCGTAAATGATGACGAGCGCTGGACCGAGTATCAGCCCGAAAAATCCCATCACCTGAAATCCGAGGAACAAGCTGACAAGTGCGGCCAGGGCGCTAATTCCCAGATTAGATGCGAGTACCTTGGGCTCAATAATGCGGCGGACGACCGTAATTACCAGGAAGATGACGATCAGGCCGATTGCCAAATAAGAGTTGCCCATCAAGAAGTTGTAAATAGCCCACGGGACGAGGAACGAGCCTGCGCCCAAGATGGGGAGAATATCGACGAAAACGATCATGAGCGAAATGACGGCTGCATATTTGACCTGCAAAATGAGCAATCCCAAAAAGGACAGCGTGAACGTCATTAGGCTCAAGATGATTTGCGCACGTAAAAACCCAAGGGTGGCACGGTTCAATTGAGAGATAACCACCTCGACCTTTTCACGAGCAGACACCGTGAACATTCTCATGAACCCAGCACGTAACTTCGGCAAATCGAGACTGATCAAAAACAAGGCAACCAAGTAAATAATTGTCGAGATCAAAAAGCCCGGAACGATGGCTGCCACACCGAGAATGCCTTTGGCAACCGTAGAGGCTGAAGTAAGCGCCCAGCTTTTCAGCCCAGCGAAGACACTCTGGATTTCCGAGACGGTTTCGGCAGGTAACGATTCATAGTAAGTTTCCCAGCTCATTAAATAGGACTCGACCAACTCAAAAATATGCTGCGAAAAAGCAGGTAATCGCTGAGCCAAATCAATTCCCTGAATCACGATCTGCGTGCCGATCCAGTACAGTACGATCCCAAAAGAAATGAGGAAAAGAAAAAAGGATGCGATTACCGCACTCATCCGATTCATTCGTAGCCTTTTGATAAGAAACAAGACGAGCGGCTCAACCAGAATTGCTGTTAACAGTGCTAGCAAAAAGGGGACGGAGTAAGGCAAAAGAAACAACCCGACTGCCAAAACCAGTAGCAGGATGATCATTTTCCGAATCGTCATGACTGCGCTCCATTCTGAATGAAAAATCGCTGTAAACTGATTCCCTTATTTTATCATTTTTCCAGAAACGAATACAACGAGCCCAATGATATCGCGAATTCTATAGAGATTATCAGAAAAAATAAAGAAATAAAAAGAATACAAAAAAGGGGAAAACACAAAAAAACATGATATGATGCTCACCTATATACCACTCAAGTTTGATGCATATAAGCATATCGTCTTGAGAGTCACATCTTAATCTTTCATAGCGAGGTGTCAGAATGAAGCGGTTTGGATTAGCGATGCAGATTGTCGTCGGTCTCATTCTGGGTATCCTGGTGGGTGCTATTTTTTACGGCAACCCGGCAGTGGCGACCTATTTACAGCCTATCGGTGATATTTTTCTCCGATTGATTAAAATGATTGTCGTTCCGATCGTTGTTGCCACGCTTATTGTTGGCGTAGCAGGCGTAGGAGACATGAAAAAGCTGGGCAAAATCGGTGGTAAGACAATTCTGTATTTTGAAATCGTTACCACGATTGCCATTATCGTTGGTCTTTTGGCGGCCAATATCTTTCAACCGGGTGTCGGCGTGGATCGAACAGTCCTTACGAAGACTGATATCCACACGTATGTAGATACTGCCGAAACGACACAAAGTCATGGCATGGTGGAAACATTCGTCAAGATTGTTCCTACTAACGTGTTTGATGCACTGGCTCGTGGCGACATGTTAGCTATTATTTTCTTCTCCGTTCTATTTGGACTTGGTGTAGCAGCTGCCGGAGAAAAAGGAAGGCCCGTTCTCAACTTCTTCAATGGGGTTGCAGACGCGATGTTCTGGGTTGTAAACACAATCATGCGTTTTGCTCCGTTTGGTGTTTTTGCACTGATTGGTGTTACCGTTTCCAAGTTTGGTTTGTCATCGCTCATTCCATTGGGCAAACTGGTTATTTTGGTTCACTTGGCAATGTTGTTCTTCATTTTGGTGGTATTGGGCATCATCGCACGTATCAGCGGAGTCAAAATCACTTCCATTCTGCGTGTACTGAAGGACGAGCTGTTGTTGGCTTACTCCACTTCCAGCTCCGAGACTGTACTGCCTAAAATTATGGAAAAAATGGAGAAGATGGGCTGTCCGAAGGCGATCACGTCCTTTGTTATTCCGACAGGCTACTCCTTCAACCTGGATGGTTCCACACTGTACCAGGCACTGGCTGCTCTGTTCATTGCGCAAATGTATGGTATTCACATGCCAATCAGCACTCAGATTACGCTGATGCTCGTACTGATGGTTACGTCCAAAGGGATCGCTGGTGTACCGGGAGTATCGTTCGTAGTATTGTTGGCTACCCTCGGCTCTGTAGGTCTCCCAGTCGAAGGTCTTGCTTTCATCGCCGGTGTAGACCGTTTGATGGATATGGCTCGTACGGTTGTTAACGTAGTAGGTAATGCGTTGGCAGCAATCGTGATCTCTCGTTGGGAAGGTCAGTTCGACAAAAAGAAAGCAGACGATTATGTTCAGGCTGTTAAAGCCGATCCGAGTGCTGCTTAATCTAAGCTATTAATAATTTTAAGAAGCCTCCTGTCAGTGAATAAGCTGGCAGGGGGCTTTTTGCTTTGGTTTGAAAAAGTAGCTGGGGTGGTGGGAAGAAGCGTATTTCCAGTCTACGCTTCGGCCTCCGCCCTGCTGTGGGTGAAGACTGTCCGCTTCGTAATAAATGGCGGGAGCGCTTCAAACGTAGAAAGTTTCGAGGAAGTAGTCCATAGGTGAAGCTGAAATTCCCCGCCATTTATTACGAAGCTGGGGCGGGCTCCAGAGGCGCTTGGACTGGAAATACGCTTCTTCTACGCGGCTTTTTTGCTAATTACCCAATACTCAAATTTTAATAAGTTGACACCAAAAACAGGAAAGAGTAATATGATACCAACAACTTGATAATAACATTTTGTTAATAACAAAAAGACAACAACAATTCAGCAGCAAAAAGAGGCGATTGGATGAAAGAAAAATCACATGTAAATAAACGAGGTCAAACCGAACTGGAGTACTTGGAGGCTTATGATGTCAGCCAATTCGAGCGACCGTCTGTGACAGTCGATATGCTGGTATTCACCGTGATGGATGAGCTGGAGGAGAATTACCGCAAGCTCTCGCCCAAGTCGTTGAAAATATTGCTCGTGAAGCGTGGGGAGCATCCCTATATCGGCCAATGGGCGTTGCCAGGCGGATTTGTTGCACCTGGGGAGAGTCTCGAGGAGGCAGCCAGACGCGAGCTGCGTACAGAAACAAACGTAGACGACATTTACTTGGAGCAGCTCTACACCTGGGGTGATGCGGGCAGAGATCCTCGGACATGGGTCATCAGCACATCGTACATGGCCTTGGTAGACAGCTCGTCTTTACAGCTACAAGCAGGGGATGATGCAGATGAAGCGGAGTGGTACCGCATCGAGGACAGGTGGGTGAAAGAAACGAAGACGGCGACTATTGACGGCTCCATTACTGAAAAATGGCTGGAGCTGCGCCTTGTACATGAGAGCGAAGAGCTGTCTGCCACCATTAAGATCACCAAAACAGTAACGGGTCGCACGATACGTGAGACACGCGAAATTGTAGAGACGAACAACATCGCTTTCGATCATGCCAAAATCATTCAATACGCACTGGAACGATTGCGTAACAAGATTGAATACACGGACATCGCCTTTGCCTTAATGCCGGAGCTGTTCACGCTAAGCGATCTGCAACAGGTGTACGAAGTGATTTTGGGACGTGAGCTGTTGGCTGCGGCATTTCGCAGGAAGGTAGCCGACAAAGTGCTGGAAACGAATCAATATCGAAAACATGCCGGGCACCGACCATCCAAGTACTTCCGATTTAACCCGGAATGGATGGATCAGGCGTAGCCCCGTACCAGGGAGGAAATCAGAATGAATCAGGGACACAATCGAAGCGTGCGCGTACGAATCGCGCAAGAGACGCTGCAAATCATAGAGCAGGGCTACTACGTGAACAGAGCGGGAGAAAAGAAGAACATTACGGAGGATCTAGCTGCTGCCATCAGCCAGTCAATCTTGTATCGTCCAAATGATTTGACAGCAAACACAGTGCCATTGCTATCGAATCAAGCAGCGGCTGCACAGTTGCGTGCCAAAGTCGAGGTAACCTCGGAATCCAGTCTGGATGCAGCCAAGCGCCTCGTCGTTCACGAGAAACGAGCAGATACCGTTTGCTTGAATTTTGCTTCCGCCAAAAATCCGGGCGGAGGTTTCCTTGGGGGAAGCCAGGCGCAGGAAGAGAGCTTGGCGCGTTCCTCCGGGCTGTATCCTTGCATCGTGCAGATGCAGGAAATGTACACCTATCATCGTCAGTTGAAAACCTGCTTTTACTCCGATTACATGATCTATGCACCGCGTGTTCCTGTGCTCCGCGACCAAAGCGATCAGCTTTTGCATGATCCATATCTCTTGTCTTTTATTACGGCGCCTGCTGTGAATGCAGGGGTTATTCGTGAGCGAGAGCCTGAAAATATCGCGAAGATTGGCCCTGTCATGAAGGAACGCATTCGAAAAATCTTGCGGGCAGCAGCCATTCATAACCACCGGACGATCATTTTGGGAGCGTACGGCTGCGGAGTATTCCGCAACAAAGCGGAGGACGTAGCAGATTACTTTGCGACTGTTTTGATTGACGAACAGTATGCACAGCTTTTTGACCACATCGTTTTTGCCGTCTATGACAATTCTGCGCGCCAGGAAAACCTGCGAGCGTTCAAGGAGAGATTCGCATGAATGCGAAAAGCACCCGCTTTTTAGCAGACTGGAATTGGTTTGAAAAAATTTGGCTCATTTCGTTTACACTCGTTACCCTCTATTTGTATTTCGCATTGGATGATACATTCATCGGCTTGATCGCCTCCTTGACAGGGATGCTGAGTGTCGTGCTCGTCGCCAAAGGCAAGACGTGGAGCTATTACCCGGGTATCATCAATGTGGTTTTGTACGCGTTCGTCGCCTATGGGCAAAAGTACTATGGCGAAGTGATGCTGAATCTTCTCTATTTTTTGCCGATGCAATTCATTGGACTCTACCTGTGGCGTAAAAACCGCGTGTCCGAAGTGAAACAAAATGATGTCATGATTACCGTTTTGTCAAACCGAGCACGCATCTGGTGGACGATCTTGAGCGTCATTGCAACGATTGCCTACGGATTTGTATTGAAGCAAATGGGCGGTGCCTTGCCTTTTGTCGATTCCTTGACGGCTGTGCTCTCCGTCATCGCGATGCTTTTCATGGTGAAGCGTTTGGTCGAACAGTGGGTGGTCTGGATCATCATTGATTTGTTCACGATCTACATGTGGCTGGTGGCGTTTTTGAAGGACGGAAGCGATATCTCGATGCTGGTCATGTGGTCCGCTTATTTGGTGAATGCCATCTACGGCTTGATGAACTGGGTAAGACAGTATCGCAAGCAAAGGGAGGAGCAGACATGGGGGGCGTAGGCTTCATTGGTGGAAAATTTTTGCCACTGCATCAGGGACATGTATACGCAATTACACAGGCGGCTTGCCGCTGTGACGAGCTGTACGTCGTTCTCTCGCACAGCCCGACTCGCGACCGAAAACTGTGTGAAGAGGCAGGGATCAAGGCCATTCCCTATGAAGTGCGCTTGAGATGGCTGTCCACACTGGTCAAGGACATGGAAAATGTCCGCGTACTGGCAGTCGAGGATCATGCGGATAGCGACGAGAGCTACGATTGGGAGGCAGGAGCAGTGGACATCAAGCGCAAGATCGGGAAAAAAATCGATCTGGTTTTCAGCTCCGAGTCCACCTATGATCCGATTTTTCGCCGTTTGTACCCGGAGGCAGCGCACATCATACTCGATGAATCGCGCAGCCAAGTGCCGATTTCCGCTACCCAAATTCGCCAAGAAGGGGTCTACACCCATTGGCAGCACATCCCTGCTGTTGTTCAGCCCTATTTCGTCAAAAAGGTAGTAGTGGTAGGAACAGAGAGCTGCGGGAAATCGACCTTGACCCGTTATCTTGCGAAAATCTACAACACCGTGTTTGTCGAGGAGTATGGGCGCACCATCTGCGAAGAGGTCGGGGGCTGCGATACGATTTTGACACCGGAGTATTTCCCGCATATCGCGTATGGACACAAAATGAAAGAGTACGAAGCGCTCCAGAAAGCCAACAAGCTCTTGTTCATCGATACCGAAGCGATTGTCACCCAGTTTTACTCCGAACTGTACACCGGGCAAACCTTCCCTGTCCTGGACCAGGTTGCCGAAGAGCAAGCGTATGATTTGTGGCTGTTCATGGAGCCAGATGTCGCGTGGGTGGATGATGGACTGCGTGTGCACGGAGAGGAGCCAGTACGCCTACACAATCATGAAAAGCTGCGCCAGATGCTGGATGAGCGTGGAATAACCTACGTGACACTGCGAGGAAATTATGCCGAGAGACTGCAAGGAGCTATGCAGCATGTCGATCAACTGTTGAAGACGACTTCTCAACGAGCTGGAATTGGGCTAGACTGAAGTCATCAAACGATTCTGACAGTAGAAGGGAGACGTGCTGCATGCAGTCGATCGTACAGCCGCTATCCCCCCTTAGCTTGAAGGAATGGGCAGTCGCCGTCAAAGCACTTGGAGAAGGTGAGCAGATCATCACGATCCGTAAGGGTGGATTATACGAAGAAACACGAGAATTCCGCTTGGAAAATAATCAATTTTATTTGTATCCGACCTATGAGCACCAGAAGCGCGACATGGTAAAGGCAGACTACCAACACCTGTTGGACGCGACCCTCGAAGGCTGGACAATGGACAAGAAGAGCGTGATGATTGAATACTTTGCCGAAGTAACCGATGATGTTGAACTGATGGACGATGCCAAGCTGCGTGCGCTTTCGCCCTTCCACATCTGGACGGATAATTTCGCAGATGTGCGCTTGCATTGGAAGAAAAAACAGCCGCTGCACATTTTGTTCGTGCGGATGTATCGATTAGAGCATTCGGTAGAAATCCCGATTGACGCTGCTTATCAAGGCTGCAAATCTTGGCATGATCTATTGGTGGATATTCCGCGAGCTGCGTTTACCCCTGTGCTTTCCGACGAGGAGTTTGCAGCGAAAAAAGCTGCGATCATGACCATTCTGCAAAGCTAACCATGTCATTCCAATCTTGTCTGGAGGGTTCTCATGAAAGCGATCTTGGTAACGGAATTAGGCGGGCCGGAAACAATGAAATATACCGAAGTCGAGATGCCGAGCATGTCACCTACACAGGTCCTGATCCGCGTCGAGATGACCAGTGTCAATTTTGCCGATATCAAATCACGATATGGAAAAAAGGGAGCAGCCAAGCTGCCGTTTATCCCGGGACTCGATGCGACTGGTGTGATTGAACAGGTGGGGGCAGAGGTGCATAGCCTGAAGGTGGGACAACGAGTCATCGCATTTCCGGCCAACGGATCGTACGCCGAATATATCGTGGCGGAAGAGAGCTTGACCTTTGCACTGCCAGATCAAATCAGCACGGAAACAGCAGCGGCTTGCCCAGTCGTGTCATTTACTTCGTACCAGCTATTGGCGAAGGTTGCCCGCATTGCCAAAGGGGAGACCGTACTGATTCACGCTGCGGCAGGCGGAATCGGAACCACGGCCATTCAATTAGCCAAGCTGCTGGGAGCAGGACGTGTCATTGGCACAGTTGGTAATGAAACAAAGGCGAAAATTGCCTTGTCAGCCGGTGCCGACCATGTCATTTGCAATGATCGCGAAGATTTTGTGGAAAAGGTACGTGCGCTGACGGATGGTGCGGGAGCCGATGTCATTTTGGACTCGATTTCCGGAACGGTGAGCGAGCGTAGTCTCGAGTGCCTCGCTTGGTACGGCCGACTCGTCCATTTTGGCAATGCCAGCGGTGAAATCGGTCAGATCAAGACGATCGATCTGCATGCAAGCTGCCGTTCTGTATTAGGCTTCAGCTTTGGTACGACACGCAAGCTCCGTCCACACTTGTTGCAGAATACAGCCAAGCAAGTCTTGGAGTATTTGGCGAATGGTCAGCTCGACATCAAGATCGGCAAGCATTTTGCATTGGAAGAAGCAGCAAGTGCCCATGCGTTGGTCGAGAGCAGGGCGAGTACGGGAAAAGTACTGCTGGATGTGCGTTCGTAACGATGTGGAGCCCTTGCTGACTCAAAAGCGAGGGCTTTTTCTTTAGCATTTTGGAGAGGTGATTGTTATGCAGATGATTTCAACAAGCGAACTGGACAAAAATGTCATCACAGAATTTTTCATCAAACACTGGGGAAGTCCGCAAATGGTCATCTCCAGTGGCGTCTTCCAATGCGATGCGCTGGACGGCTACGCAGTGAAAGGGGAAGATGGTGCAATCAACGGATTTATTTCCTATGTACTCGAAGATCAGGAATGTGAAATCATTTCCTTGGACAGCGTGACCGAAAACAAAGGAATCGGGACCGCCCTTCTCTGTCAAGTAGAGCAGACCGCCAAAGAAAAAGGCTGCCACCGCATGAAGCTCGTCACCACCAACGATAACCTGCACGCCATTGGCTTTTACCAAAAAAGAGGCTATCAGCTTCACGCGCTGTACATCAATGCCGTGGACAAAGCCCGCCAAATCAAACCAGAAATCCCCCTCATCGCAGACAACGGCATCCCTATCCGCGATGAAATCCTTTTTATAAAAAAACTTATTTAAAAAAGCCTCGCAGAAGCAATAGCTGTCCGAAAAGCGCAGGTACATGTTTGGAAGGAGACCGCCCGAACGAAGTGAGGAAAAAGGCGACTGGAAAACATGTGCCTGCGCTTCCCCGCGACCACCGCAGAATGAAAGCCTCCGGTTTTTTAAAAAGTTTCCCCCCACACAATTGTTGACATTCGTAACTGTACGAATTATTATTACAGTACTCTTCGCAAGGAGGCCGTCTGTGACGTGAATAGTGAATTTACCATAGCTGTTCACAGCTTGGCGTTGTTGGCTCATATCCCAGAGCATATGGCAAGCAGTGAGCTCATCGCAAAAAATGTATGTACGAATCCTGCCAGAATTCGCAAAATCATGAGCATTCTACGTAAGAACGGATTTGTGAAGACCAAAGAGGGAATTGGCGGCGGTTATATACTCGCGTGCGACCCGAATGAGGTCACCTTGGCTGAGATATATCGTTCGATCTCGAACGGTACGCTGAAGCCGCACTGGTGTTCGGGAGATCCGCAAGAAGCGTGTCAGGTTTCTGCGAATATGCACGGAGTCATGGATCAGATTTTTACCGAAGCAGAGATGTACTTCACGAAGTATTTGGAACAAATCACGATCCAGACCGTATTAGATAAAGTTCGTCAAGGATGTCAGGAGAATTCGCAACAGTAACCATACAAATTTTTAACGTGGAAACTGTAATAAATTCCGTTACAATTAGGAGGTGCACGAGAATGAATCGAGATGAGTTATTGGAAGTCGGAGAATGGATATTGGGCAAAACCAAATTCGGCGAATTAGTTCAAGGCTTCGTCGAAACAGATGATTCATTGCGAGGTACCGCGAAAGTTTATGTGGTTCATTGCGACAACGAAGAGACGATCGGCAAGCAGGTGGTGATTCCAAGACAGTGGATGGAACGCATTCCGGTAGGTTCTTTTGATGATGAAGAGCACATGCATGATCTAATCGACCTCGCCCTCGCAACCAAAGATAGAGAGTGGTTTATGGACCTGACTGCCAAGGCAAGCACCATGAAACAGACGTCAGGGAAAGAAGCCCGCAAAACAAGAAGCTCTTCCATTCGCAATCGCTTGGGAACTTCTGCTATTTGGGAGCAATAATTTTTCACTATACCGAGAGGAGTACGGAGTATGTCTAACGTGAATCATAACAGTTGGTTTGAAAAAGGAATGAGCTTTGCTGCGTACAAAGAAAGCATGAACGTCAACAAAGAAGAGCTGTCCCGCGTATACGATCAGCTCACATTTACTGACGAGGATCTGGCTGTCTGGAAGGACCTCTCCCAGCGCAATTGGAAAGGGGTCGTGCTGACCGCAGACTGGTGTGGGGATGCTTCCTTGTGCGTTCCTGTCATTCAGCGAATTGCCGAGGAAAGCAACATCGAATTGCGCTTTCTTATCCGTGACGAAAATCTGGAGCTGATGGATCAATACCTGACCAATGGCACAGCACGTGCGATCCCGATCTTTATTTTCCTCGACCAGGATGGCTACGAGGCAAGAGTTTGGGGACCGCGTTCTCCAGAAGTGCAGGAAATGATTACGACGGCCCGGGCAGGATTGCCTGCTGCTGACGCTCCTGATTTTGAGGAGAAGCAAAAGGAGCTGTACCGCAGCTTCAAGCAGACGATTTCAACAGACCCAGCCATTTGGCGCACGGTGATTGAAAGTGTGAAAGCGAAGCTGCAAGGCTAAAGAGAAAAATCTATAAGGATAGGACTGGATAAATGAATATGAATGCACAAGAGAATAGTCAGCGACCGATTCTCTTCCTGATGATCAACATGTTTATTGCCATGCTGGGAATTGGCTTGATTATTCCGATTTTGCCCGAGTTTCTCAAAGAGTTCGGCGCGGGTGGGGAGACGGCTGGATACTTGGTGGCGGCCTTTGGTGTGACCCAATTTCTTTTTTCTCCGATTGCGGGGGAATGGTCGGATAAGTACGGTCGTAAAATCATGATTGTAATGGGACTTGTCCTGTTTACGATCTCCAATCTGGTCTTTGCCTTGGCTGAACAGACTTGGGTGCTCTACCTTTCTCGTCTGATCGGCGGGATCGGGGCAGCAGCGATGATTCCGTCCATGCTGGCGTATGTAGCAGACATTACGACAGAGGATAAACGTGGAAAAGGACTGGGGATGCTCGGAGCTGCCATGTCGCTCGGATTTGTTATCGGGCCTGGTATTGGCGGATTTTTAGCAGAGCTTGGCTTGCGTATGCCGTTCTATATTTCCGCGGCAGTTGGTGCGGTAGCCACACTCGGTTCCATCTTTTTCTTGTCAGAATCACTTCCGAAGGAAAAGCAGCTTGTGGCACGAAACGCCAAAGAGAAGCAGGAAAACATCTTCGTACAACTCGGCAAGTCATTTCAATCGTCTTATTTCATCATGCTGGTACTGGTCTTTACGATGACGTTTGGCTTGGCGAACTTCGAAGTTATCTTCCCGCTGTTCGTCGATGCGAAGTTCGCGTATACTCCTCGTGATATTTCCATCATTATCACAGTGGGAGCACTTGCTGGTACGATTGTGCAGGCAGCGCTGATCGGCAAGCTCATTACTCGTTTTGGCGAGAAGAAGCTCATTAACTGGACGTTCTTCTTGTCTGCTGTATCGATGGTGATGATGCTCTTGTCCGGTAACTTCTGGTATATGCTGATTATGACGGTTATCTTCTTTACCCTGACGTCGATTATGCGTCCGGCGATCAACACGCTGATCTCCAAGCGAGCAGGGGATGAACAAGGCTTTGTAGCAGGGATGAACAATGCCTATATGAGTCTGGGAAATATTTTTGGCCCAGCAGTGGCAGGTACGCTGTACGGGGTTCATTTGAACGCACCGTATTTGTTCGGCGCGATTATCCTGGTTCTCAGCTTGTTCTTGTCGCAAGTGGAAAGCCGTCGCAGCGTGAAAAGGGCAGTGGCTTAAAAATTTTTGTAAGCGGAAAAGAGTAGCGCAAAGTGTGGAAACGCTTTGTGTTGCTCTTTTTTTTGTTATAGGAAAAACGGCCTACATCTTTTATAATTTGTTCGAATTGGAATGATTTAGCATAATGTAGGGTGGAGTAAGAGGAGGGGGAAGCTTTTTGAAGAAATGGGCATCGTTTATTGTGTTTCTTATGCTAGTGATGACCGGCTGTACAGACGCTGATCCTGCGCAAAAAGACACTGCTGCGACACAACAAACCGCAAACATGCAGGAGCAGACGAAAACGTCTGATCAGACAACTTCAGATACATCCATACAAACGCAGGCCAGAGAGCCGCTGCCGCCTGTCAAGCGAGAGTTGACGGCATTTGAGCTCGCATTGGCAAACCAGGTGGTGGGGACGTATGCTGGCGAGAATTACGATGAAGAGAAGGTCAAAAAAGAATTGGATAAGCTCCCAGCTACACTTACTTCGGAGCAATATCTCGATGAACTGCTGAAATTACTCGGAGAGGACTACCGCCCGTTTGTACTCGCGTTTGCGAATTTTGATTCCAGTGTAGACGTTCACTTGCAGCGTCCGACTGAGGAGATTACCTTGCCGGAAACGCAAAAAACGCATTTTGCCTTGCTAATTGATGCGAGTGGCAGCATGAAAGGAAAAGTCGGCAAAAAAACGAAGATGGAGGCAGCTCGAGAGGCGATTGACCAATTTGCGTCAGTCCTTCCCAAAAACGCGACGATTTCTTTACGTGTATATGGGCATAAAGGAAGCGGCAGTGACCAAGACAAAGCGTTATCATGCGCCAGTACAGAGACCTTTTATTCGGAGACGGGTTATCAGAAGGAAGCATTTCAACAAGCATTGGGCAAAGTACAGCCAGCGGGCTGGACACCGATTGCAAAAGCGCTGCAAGCGGTGCAAGAAGATATTCCTGCCGGGACAACCGAAACATTCGTGTACGTGGTGAGTGACGGGATCGAAACGTGCGGAGGAAATCCCGTAGAAGCAGCAAAAGCACTGAACCAGTCGAGTATAAAGACCGTAGTGAACATTATCGGTTTTGATGTTGATAACGAAGGGCAGCGTATGCTCAAGCAAGTGGCGGATGCGGGAGCGGGGACATACATAACCGTGCAGGATGAAGAGGCTTTGAAAAAGCACCTTCGGGGCGAATACGACAAGCTCAAGCAAGCTTGGTATGCGTGGAAGGAAAATGCCAAAGAAGACGCACTCAGTCAAAAAGAAGCGAAGAAAAAACTCGCTGAAGATACCAAGGAAAAAGTAAAAGCGTTGGTGGAGGAAGAGAAACAAAGATTGCTGGACGCCAGGGAATATTTGAAAAAGAGATTTAACGGAAAAGGTGGAATTATGGATACAGATAGTGCCATTATCGACCGGAAGCAGGAAATATGGCGATACGCTGTGGATACAGGCAATGGGCTATGGAGAGATTCCGTTGACAATGGCAATCAGGAGTGGCGTGAAGTCATTGAGGAAGGACAACAAGGGGTTCGGGACGCAAACGACAAAAGACCTTGACTGTAATACGCTTGCTTGACATTTTTTTGAAACCAGTGTAAAAAATAAAGTAACGAAAATAACACCAACAAATTCATTGACGAGAAAGAGTAAGCTAATCCCCTTGTTCCCCAGAGAGTTGGCCCTAGTGCTGAAAGCCAACGTTCAAGACTTAGCCGAAAATCCTCTCCGAGAAGGAAAGCCGAAGCATTTGGAGTAAGCTGACCCGGAATCCCACCGTTACAAGGGACGCGTATGATGGTACGTAGTAGAGGTGCCGAAATGACATGCTAGCATGAAGATTTCGGAACAAGGGTGGTATCGCGAGATCAAATCTCGTCCCTTAGGGGGCGGGATTTTTTTGCGTTCTACGAACCTACACTTCTACGCAAACTACAGAAGAAGGAGTGTACATGATGAGGAAAGTAGACGTAAAAGAAAAAGCAAGGACACGAGAGTTGCGCGTTCTGGATCAGTGGAGGGAGGACGACACGTTCCGCAAGTCGATGGACAATCGGCTGGGAAAGCCAAACTTCGTCTTTTATGAAGGACCTCCGACTGCAAATGGACAGCCGCATATCGGCCACGTGCTCGGAAGGGTCATCAAGGATTTCATCGGACGTTACAAAACGATGTCCGGCTACCGTGTCGTCCGTAAAGCAGGTTGGGATACGCATGGTCTCCCGGTAGAGCTTGGGGTGGAAAAACGACTTGGCATTTCTGGCAAGCAGGAGATCGAAAACTACGGAGTGGCCAAGTTCATCGAGGAATGCAAAAACAGCGTATTCGAGTACGAAAAACAATGGCGCGAGCTGACGGAAGGGATCGCTTACTGGACAGATATGGAGCATCCATACGTCACCTTGACTAACGACTACATTGAAAGTGTCTGGCACATCCTTTCTGAAATTCATAAGAAAGAACTGCTGTACAAAGGACATCGTGTCAGTCCGTATTGCCCGGATTGCCAGACGACGCTCAGCTCTCATGAAGTGGCGCAAGGCTATGAAGACGTGAAGGATTTGAGTGCGACCGTCAAATTCAAAAGCAAGACAAGCGATGACATCTTCCTGGCGTGGACGACGACACCATGGACACTTCCGGCGAACGTGGCTTTGGTTGTCAACAAAGAACTCGATTACGTGCGGGTGAAGCACAAGGATGAAGTGTACGTCGTAGCAAAAAATCTCGCGGAGAAAGTGTTCAAGGAAGACTACGAGGTTTTGTCCACGCACAAAGGGGCAGAATTCGTCGGTACCCCGTATGAGCCGCCTTTTGGCTATATCAAGGTAAACCATGGGCATATCGTCGTCGATGCGGACTATGTCAGTGATACGAGCGGAACTGGCATCGTGCATACTGCGCCAGCGCACGGGGAGGATGACTATCGCACGACCCGTCAGCATGGTCTTGATTTTGTAAACGTCGTGAATTTGGCTGGCCGCTATACCGAGCAAATCTCAGATTTCGCGGGTCGCTTCGTGAAGGATTGCGACGTCGATATCGTAAAGGAACTGTCTCATCGCGGTCTGCTGTTTTCCAAGGAGCGCTACGAGCACAGTTATCCGTTTTGCTGGCGCTGCAAATCACCACTGCTCTACTACGCGATGGAGAGCTGGTTCATCAAAACGACAGCGATCAAGGATCAGCTAATCGAAAACAACAGCAAGATCGACTGGTATCCAGGCCACTTGCGCGAAGGGCGCTTCGGGAAATTCCTCGAAGAGCTCGTAGATTGGAATATCAGCCGCAATCGGTATTGGGGGACGCCGCTCAATTTATGGCTTTGTCAGGATTGTGGCTCTGAATATGCGCCAGGCAGTGTAAAAGATTTGCGTGAAAAATCTGTGGAGCCAATCGACGAGAATCTGGAGCTGCACAAGCCATTTGTGGATGATGTGAAGCTGCGTTGCTCTTGCGGTGGTACGATGGAGCGGACTCCTGAGGTCATAGATGTGTGGTTCGACAGCGGTTCGATGCCGTTTGCTCAGTACCATCATCCATTCGGCGACGAAAAGGTATTCCAGGAGCAGTACCCTGCGGACATCATTTCGGAAGGAATCGATCAGACGCGGGGCTGGTTCTTCAGTTTATTGGCGGTTTCTACTCTGTATAACGGAAAAGCGCCTTACAAGGCGGTCATCTCTACCGGTCACGTTTTGGATGAACACGGTCAGAAGATGTCCAAAAGCAAAGGAAACGGGATTGATCCGTGGGAGGTTATCGAGGAGTTCGGTGCAGATGCGTTCCGGTGGGCGCTCTTGTCTGACAGTGCGCCGTGGAGTAGCAAGCGTTTCTCCAAGCGGATCGTCGCCGAGGCGAAGTACAAAGTGATCGATACGATCCACAACACGCATGCTTTTTACTCGCTGTACGCCTTGATCGATGCATTCAAGCCAGAAGAGCATCTGCCACAGCCGCCTGTAAACGATTTGGATAGGTGGATATTATCCCGCTTGAACACCACCTTGCAGCACGTGGTAAAAGGACTGGAAACCTACGATTTCATGAATCCGGCGGGGCATATCGAAGCGTTCGTCGACGAGCTGAGCAACTGGTACATCCGTCGTTCGCGGGATCGTTTCTGGAGTAGCGGGATGACGCCTGACAAAGTGTCTGCTTACGAGACGCTGCGCGAAGTGCTACTGACGCTGGCGAAGATGATCGCACCTTACGCACCGCTGATCGCTGAAGATATGTATGGCAATCTGGGGGGAGAAGGCAGTGTTCATTTGACTGACTATCCGGTGGTGAACACAGAAGCAATCGATGAAACCCTTGAGCGGGACATGGAAACGGCCCGACACATCGTGGAGCTGGCACGAAATGTCCGCAACGAAACTGGACTCAAGACCAGACAGCCTCTGTCCGAGCTGATTGTATCGATGGAGCAGCCATTCAACCTGGAACGATTTGCCAGCATTATCCAAGACGAGATCAATGTCAAAAACATTCGGGTGGAGCAAAGCGACAGCAGCTTCGTGACGTATTATTTCAAGCTCAACCTGAAGGTAGCTGGGAAAAAATATGGCAAGCTCGTTGGGCCGATTCAAGGGTATCTAAAAGAATTGAAAGCAGCAGATGCACAGAAGGCAGTAGACAATGGCTACTTGGATGTGGAGGTCGCAGGAGAGAGCGTGCGGCTGACACTAGATGAGCTGCTCGTGGAAAAGCAAGGGAAGCAAGGCTTCGCTTCTGCATCTGGATATCAGCTCCACGTGGCCTTGAATACGACACTCACAGAAGAGCTTGAGCAAGAAGGCTTGGTTCGTGAAGTCATCCGCGTCGTTCAGGACGCGAGGAAAAAGCTGGATTTGCCCATCGATAAACGTGTCCAGCTCACACTGGATGTGGACGATGAGCTACGAGCAGCATTGGAGCGTTTTGATCATGTTTTACGTGAGAGTGTACTCGTTTCGGATGTGGCTTATGCGAAAGCAGCAGATATGGAAACCGTTTCGTTCGGAGACAAAACATTTGGCTTGCACATCGGGTAACAAAGCAGTTGGATAAACAAACAGCTAGAGAACATGGATGATACACCAGTTCTCAGAGTCAAACCAAACGTCTTCATAATCATCCGCAGCTGACAATCTGAGCTTTTCAGAAGGAATGTTCAGATGAATGGAGAAAGGGGTAGAGGCACGAAGACGAACATTCACCAGGAAGAGAGGAAATGCAGATGGACCAAGTGAAATGGAACGTTGGGGTGATTGGCGCAGGAGTCATGGGCGAGCGCATGATGAACGCTATCCGTACCCACGAAAAATTTCGAGTAGCCGCAGTGAGTGATGTATCAGCGGAGAGAGCACAGGAAGCCGCACAAAAGTCCGGTGATGTGCCTTGGTACACAAATTATAAGGAATTATTGAAAAAGGTAGAGCTGGACGTCATCTATTTGGCGGTTCCTCCCAAGTTCCATCATGCGATTGCTCTGGATGTACTGGCACACAAAAAGCATTTGCTCTGCGAAAAGCCGTTGGCTAATTCGTTAACAGAAGCGCAAGAAATGCTGGAGGCAGCAAATGATGCAGGGGTTGTCCATGCGATGAACTTCCCGCTCTACTATCAAGGCGTTTTTCCTGAACTTTCCCGCAGACTCGAAGAAATCGGAGATGTCCGCCGCATCGATATCCTGACGCATTTTCACCAGTGGCCGCGTCCATGGCAGCAAACACCTTGGCTGGCTGGTCGTGAGCAAGGCGGTTTCATTCGTGAAGTGCTGCCTCATTTCACTCACCTGACCTACGAGCTCTTCGGAGACCTGCATGTAGTCCGCTCAGAGGTAGATTATCCAGCAGATCATGACCTATGCGAGACAGGTGTATCGGCCTTCCTTCGTCTGACAGATGGTACTCCGGTTACGATCAATGGCTTAGCCGGTATCGCACATGAGGAGCATTTGGATTATCGCGTGTACGGGTCAAAAGGGACGCTGAGTGTCGTGAACTGGAGCAATCTGTTTGTGGGTGGACACGGTGAAGCGCTCGTTCCGGCTGAAGTTCCACAGCAAGACCGTCTCTCCCTGCTGTTGGATGAGCTGTCCATTGCGATGAATGGTGGAGATGCTAGACTGGTTACGTTTGAGACAGGCGTGAAAGTACAGCAAGTGCTGGAAGCATTGCTTGGACATGAAAAAGTACACTACATCAAATAGAAAGTAGCAGGAAAAGTCCACGAAAAAAGAGCAGGTAGGCAGGGAGATCACATCCTGCGCGCCTGCTCTTTTCTTTTTGCTATGGCTTGTATGTCTGTAAAAGCTGCTCAATTTGCTTGATGGCAAAATGGACATGCTTGTTGTCGCGGGTGAGTCTGCTTGCCATGATGGCTCCTTCAATGGAAGAGAAGATAACCGATGCGACAGCTTCTGCTTCCATTTCGGAACGAAATTCTCCCTGGGCAATTCCTTCTTCCAGCAATCCCTGCATGAACGATATCGTCTCTTGGTAAGCGGCGACAGCATAATCGCGAAGAACAGGGAACGAATGGTCACTTTCGACGGCTGTGTTGAGAAGCGGGCAGCCACCTTGGAGCGGGGGATTGTTTACCGCATCAGAATATACCTTTGCCATGGCTACGAGTTTTGCAGCGGCTGTGTCCTGTTTTTCTAGCGCAGCCGCAAAATGTTCATTCAATACCTCACCCGCATATTTGAAGGCCTCTATAGCGATTTCATCTTTACTGGAAAAACCTCTGTAGAGAGCGCCTTTGGTAAGGCCCGTGGCATCCATGATGTCTTGCATGGAGGTTCCTGTATAGCCGTTTTGATTAAACAGCTCTGCTGACTTCCGGATAATATGCAGCTTTGTTTTTTCGCCTTTTCGCATCGCGATAGTCCTTTCATTCGGCCAAAACGGTCTATATTCGTCCAAGTTATTGTAACATTTCTCTCGTGTACGAAAGAAGGCATTCATGTAAAATCAAAAAGAGACCGAACCGTTCGGTCTCTAAAATCGAACAAAGGGTTGTGTGGCAGGATGAACCGTATCAAACCGTATTCGATTGTCATTTTCGTAGCATGTATAGCGATCACGTATGTACTCGTGCAAAACTTTATCATCGATCCAGAAGCGCAAGGCTTTCTCAGTCACAAATCTGATTACAACAAAGAGCGAATGAACACATCGATCTGGCTTACGGTCATGTATGTCCATTTGTTTTTCGCCTTGATTGCCCTCGTCTGTGGAGTGGCTAATTTTTCGGACAAGCTGCTCGCACAGAACCGCAAGCTACATAAAGTAACAGGCTATGTCTATCTTTTTAGTGTGTTGGTTGTCGTAGTTACATCCGGATATATGGCCCCTTATGTAACGGGCGGAAAAGTGGCAAGTTGGCCCTTCCATTTATTGAACATCATCTGGCCTGCTATCACCATTACGGCGCTTGTCAAAATCAAAAAGCGTCAAGTCATGAAGCATAAGGAATGGATGGTCAGGAGCTTCGTCTTCTTGTTCACTAACATGCTGATTCATCTGGTGAAGCTGATTGTAGAGAAGGTGGTAGGTTTGCCGTATGAGCTCAGCTACACAATCGCTGTATATGTCGCCATGATTGGACTTGTCGTGACCGCAGAAATGATCATTCGTACGAAACTGCGTGCACCCAAAAAAGGATGAGAGAGACGCAGCGCTTCCTTGTTTCAGGGGATGCAGGAGATTGGGTTCAACTGCGTAGGCTTGTTATATTTAATTTGATTTACGAATTGTTTTCAATTATTATATCTAGAATAATAGATGAACGGATCAACGATGTTGATGAAGAGCAAGTACGTATCAGATAATGAGGTTCAGAGAGTCGGTGGTGCTGTGAACCGATCCTCACCTGATACCGAATGGGCTTCTGAATCGCTCCGCTGAACAATGAGTAGGCGCTGCCGGGATTCTCTCCCCGTTACCAAGAGAGGAGTATCGTAATGATGTTCGACATCTTACCGTACTTTAGAGTGAATCGCTTTTTGCGATTAAAAAAGGTGGTACCACGATAACCTCGTCCTTTATTGGGCGGGGTTTTTTGTATTACTTGAAAGGGGTGATGTCCATGGATGATGGTTGGTGGATCTCAAGATTACATGACAGAAACAAAAGTATGAGGAGGATCCTACGTGAAAGAACGTATTTTAACAGGCGATCGGATTACAGGAAAACTTCACCTTGGACATTACGTTGGTAGCTTGAAAAATCGAGTGGAGTTGCAAACCCAATACGAAACTTACTTAATACTAGCAGACGTTCAAGCCCTAACTACTCATTTTGAAAAACCAGAGTTGATTAAACAAAATTTGCGTAATGTGGCATTGGATTATTTGTCAGCAGGTATTCATCCTGATCATGCAACAATATTTATTCAGTCCATGATCCCAGAGATTGCGGAGTTAACCACTTATTTTTCTATGTTTGTTACGGTCAATTCTTTACGTCACAATCCTACAATAAAAGCGGAAGCCACGGAACGCGGGTTTCAAGATATGTATTACGGATTTCTCGGATACCCCGTAAGTCAGGCGGCTGATATTACCTTTTGCAAAGCGATGCTGGTTCCCGTAGGAGAAGACCAGGTTCCTCATATCGAACAAACAAGGAAAATTGTCCGTCGATTTAACCAACTTTATAAACCTGTGTTATTGGAACCCAAGCCACTCGTTGGTGATGTCCCACGACTTGTCGGATTAGACGGAAATAATAAAATGAGCAAAAGTCTTGGCAACGCCATTGATTTGGACTCCACCCAAGAAGAGGTTAGTGAGAAGATAAAGAAAGCGACGACTGATCCTGCGCGAATCCATAAAACGGATGTCGGCCATCCTGAAATTTGTCCAGTCTATGCTTATCATCAAGCATTTCGGAAAGAGGGCTCCGATGAGATTTATGAAAGTTGTAAAAAGGGGCAAATAGGATGTATGGAATGCAAACGAAAAATTTCTCAAAGTATTAACGATTTGCTTGAACCCATGAGGGAACGGAGAAGAGTGTATCAAAACGATCCCAAAAAGGTCGATGAAATTCTTATGTCGGGTACTGAAAAAGCACGCCTTGTAGCAAAAGAAACAATGCAAGAGATACGTGAAGCAATGAGTATGAACTATTTCTAATCGATTGTTTTCTTTATACAGGGAATATCCTGGATTAATAAAAAAGCCGATATTCTCTACTACTGTAATGAATATCGGCTTTTTTCCATCGCATTCACCTCCGGGAGGACCAGCATTTTTGATGGTTTCTGCGCAGGTGTCTTAAAGGGCATCCTTCGTTTTCGCCTTACTGCTGCAAAGCCTTGCTCTGCATCAAAAAGTCGATAAACGTACGCATAATCCCGTGAACAGGTGTATCCTTGAGGTAAATCAGCTCGAAGTTCCGGTTGATTTGCGGCAGATTCAGGACGTCTACTTCCTGCAACTCGCCTTCGCACAAGTCTTTGGAGATGGCAAAGCGAGGCAAAAAGGCGATGCCCAGCCGTTGTTTCACCATACGCTTCACGACCTCGATGTTGTCAGCCTCCATGACGACATTGTTTTGTAGCTGAAAATGGCTGAACGCATTGTTGATCAGCTTCCAGTCGAGCGAACCCCGATTGAACAAGATCAGTCGTTCACGTGCGACTTCTTCAATGGAAACCTGATGGCGGAATCCAAACGGATGATCCGGATAAATCGCTAAGACCATGTCATCCGGCATCAGTTGAATCCGGTTAATCTGTGGATGGGTAACGGCACGAGCAATTCCGAATGACACCTCGTGGTTCAGAACCATATCGAGCACCTGATGGGAATGCCCGGTAAGGATCGTCAGTTTGATTTTAGGGTACAACTGCTGGAATTGCTGGACGAGGTCAGGCAAAATGTAAAAGGCGGAGACAAAAACGGTGGAGATGGTCAATTCTCCCTCTACATCGCCTTGCGATCGCTGAATCGCCTGCTGTCCCTCTTGCAGCATATGCATGATGTTTTTCGCATAAGGAAGGAACAGATCGCCTTCTTTTGTAAGAGAAATCGTATGACCCGTACGCTGAAACAGCTTACAACCCATAGTCGTCTCGAGTGCTTTGATCCGCATGCTGACCGTGGGCTGTGACAGATAGAGTAAATCAGCCGTTTTGCTGAAGCTCCCGGTCAGGGCGACAAAGATGAATGCTTCCATTTGCTCCATGTTCATGAGTAGTGGCTCCGTTGTGTGAATTTTTAAACTTTCCGCAAAAAGGCGGTCGCGCCTCCTCGAATAAGCCTCGATAATGTTTTCTTAAGTGACTTATAGCAATAATTTATTGGATTCGCTCTCCAAAATACATTACCTTAACATTAACAGAATAGGTAGTGTTCTCAAAGGAAATTAGCACAAGGGATGGATACAGATGACCAAGATGCCGATTATCGATTTGCACTGTGATGCACTGCTGAAAATTTGGGAGAAAAATGGGGCTCTGTCCTTTGCGGATGCGGACGAGCTGGACGTCAACAAAAAACGGCTACACGATGGCGGGGTAAAGCTACAGTGCTATGCCATCTGGACATCACCTGAATTGTCCACGGAGCAACGTTTTCAAAAAGCTTTGGATCAAATTCATTACTTTTATTCAGAGGTGCTCGGGAAACATCCAGAAATGAAACAAATCCGTGATTGGAGCGATCTCGACCATTTGCAAGAGGGAGAGATCGGAGCGTTGCTGACGTTGGAAGGTGTTGAGCCAATCGGCAATGATTTGAAGAAGCTGCACATTTTGTATCAGTTAGGGGTTCGCTCTGTGGGCCTCACCTGGAACTTCGCGAATCTCGCTGCGGATGGTGCGCTGGAACCGAGGAATGCCGGACTGACGACTTTTGGTAAAGAAATCATTCAGTTCCACAATGAGCATAAAATGTTGACGGACGTCTCGCATCTAGGGGAGGGTAGCTTCTGGGATACGATTGAGCTCGCTACATACCCGATCGCGAGTCATTCGAATGCACGGACGATCTGCGACCATCCACGCAATCTGAGGGATGAACAGGCAAAAGCGTTATTTGCCAAAGGCGCGAATGTACACGTCGTCTACTGCACTCAGTTTATCAATGAAACGACACCAACCACGATAGATGATCTGATCAAGCATATCGATCATTTTTGTTCACTCGGTGGCGTGCGTCATATCGGGCTCGGCTCAGACTTCGACGGCATTACCGCAAAGGTCGTGGACTTGGAGCATGCGGGTCAGAGCCAAAACCTGATCAACGAGCTGCTCAAGCATTATAAGGAAGAAGAGGTGCGCGGGTTTGCCTATGAGAACTTTCTGCGCAATCGTCCCGTGTAAGCGATCGGCATAGCCTTACGAAAGGAGTGAAATGCATGACGAAAAAAATTCGGCAGCTCGGTGCGACAATCGGGAAGCTGCCGGTCGGTGAGAAAAATGACATTACGGATGTAGCCGGAGTCCGAGTGGGACATGTGACGATCCAGCATGAGCTGGACAACGAGGACTATGCCTGCACCGGTGTAACAGCCATTTTGCCACATAGCGGTAGCTTGTTTCGCGAAAAGGTAACAGCAGCCAGCTATGTGATCAATGGCTTCGGCAAAACGACGGGACTCGTGCAAGTAAATGAGCTAGGGGTATTGGAATCGCCGATCATGCTCACGAATACGTTTTCCGTTCCCGCAGTTACACAAGGGACTCTGCAATACATGCTGGATACGAACGAAGAGATCGGGGACACGACCGGAACGATCAACATTGTGGTGGGCGAATGCAACGATGGTCATCTCAATTCTATTCGCCGCTGTGTCGTGCGTCCGGAAGATGCTAGAGAAGCGATTCTGAACGCAACGGATCAGGCCGTAGAAGAAGGCGCTGTCGGGGCAGGGACGGGAATGATTGCCTTTGGCTATAAAGGTGGTATCGGCTCGTCTTCTCGTATCGTGGTGGCTGAGGAGCAGGTCTATACATTGGGGGCTTTGGTACTCAGCAACTTTGGCAACAAGAATGATTTCTTGGGAGCGAATCTGTTCACAAGCTGCAAAAGTAATGAAAACGCAGTAGAGAAGTCCGAGGATGGCTCCATCATCATCGTACTGGCGACAGATGCGCCGCTCAGTGATCGACAACTGCTTCGGGTAGCAAAGCGCGCAGGAATCGGTTTGGGACGCACGGGGAGCCATTTTGGGCACGGAAGCGGCGACATCGTTATCGCTTTTTCCACAGCGCAAAAAATTCCACATCAGACAACAGTCATTACGGAAACGCGCGTGCAACTACGTGAGGATCACCCGATCATGAACGAACTGTTTGCTGCTGCGGCAGAAGCGACAGAGGAAGCCATCTACCATTCTCTTGCGCAAGCAGTCACGACTATGGGAAGAAAAGGACGCATCGTTCATGCGTATCCGAGTCAGGACATAGGAGAGTAGTAACATAACCCTACAACTGGTGACATACCTTGAGTGTAAAGAGGTGCATGGTGTGAAACAGGAGGTAGGGTTATGTATATTGAAGTCGAAAAGGGTGTCACGGTTTTTGTTGAAGACCTCAATCCTGGCCCGAATAGCAAAACGATTTTTTTCGTTCACGGCTGGCCGCTCAACCATAACATGTTTTCCTACCAATTCAACGTACTTCCCCAGCACGGGTTCCGCTGTGTTGCCATGGACATCCGCGGCAACGGCCAATCAGACAAACCGTGGAGCGGCTATACGTATGATCGCTTAGCAGATGACATCTATGTCGTTTTGGAAGCATTACAGATAAGAGATGCCGTCTTGCTAGGTTTTTCAGTGGGTGGAGCCATTTCGATTCGGTATATGTCTCGTTATGAGGGGCGTCATATTTCGAAATTAGCGTTAGTGGATGCGGTTTCTCCTTCCTTTGTGAAAATGCCGGGTTCTCCATACGGCGTCTCGAAGGAGCAAGCAGAGGGGCTGATTAGTCAAATGTACGCCAATATGCCTGAGTTATTAAACACGGTTTCTTTGCAGTTTTTCAATCGAAATTTAGGGACTGCTACACTCCAGTGGTTTGTCAAAATGGGGCTGGACTCGGCTTCTTATGCGCTCATCAAAATCATGCAAGCAGCATCGAGAGAGAATGTAATCAATGACTTGAGTCAAATCCGTGTGCCAACCGGAATCTTTCATGGGATTCACGATCAATTGATTCCATTCAAAAGCGCCGAGCTCACCCAGCAGCAAATCAAAGGGTCGAAGCTGTTTCCGTTTGATAACAGTGGACACGGCTTGCCGATTTGTCAGGCGGATGATTTTAATAAGAAGCTGATGGAGTTTATTCAATCATAATTCGTAAGGGAACTGACAGCCGATATTTCTGCCTAATGTGCAGGATATCGGCTATTTCTTTTAGAACTTACCAAAATATAGTTTTCAATAGCACATGAAAAATCAACGATTAAGGATGGGGAAATTGAAGAAAAAACTATCGATCTCTATACTATTTATAGCAATATTGGTGGGAGGTTTTTATTTCCTTGTAAAAGGTAATCCGCCATTGGATATTGGTACGCTTGCTTCAAGCAAAGATCGTAAATCTGTTGTTGTGGGAATGGGCAATAAAGGCTTTGGTGAAGTAAAAATAATAGATGTTTCGGTTAATAACAATGAAAAACCATCAAAAACAAAAGTACAGGTTAGTAATGCTTTACAAGGATTCATCATAACTGACGATTATGATAATAAGGAATCAATACCCTATGGATTTCAGAAGATAGAGGATACATCGATGAAAGCTGGCACATCTAAGGGTACTGCTACGAAAAACGATGAAATTTATGGACTTAGTGTTATTCATCATGAAGCGATAAACAGAGTCAATATAAAGTACAGCTATCTGGGAATTACATTTGATGAAATGGTGTTCTTTCAAGCGGAGGTAAATCGATGAGCCAAATGAAAGTTGTACCTGTCGAAGTTCCCTGGATGATCAGCCCCTCACATGATTTCGTCGGTTTTACTGGTTATGAGGAGCGGGAAGTAAGCGTGGAAGTGATGTGTGGATATAATCAAAAGCGCTACGATAAAGTCTTGTCTAGGCTGCAAGAGCAGTATGGGGAGGACATCCCGGACGACGAATACAATAAAGCGGGGAACGCTATCATTAAAATTACTTTCCAGCCGATTTGTCTTTTTACGATGTACGGTAAAATGGAGGGCTACGAGCGATATGATTTCAGCATGCTCGATCAGTACTATAATGGGAGACTGTCTTTTCGTAACGAATGGGACAAAACCGATGTTTGCCCAAACCCAGGATTTTACGAAGTAGTTGAGTCAAAAGTAAAAGAAGCATTTGGCTTTACGTCCCCTAAAGTAAAGCATTGGGTATTATGCGCGCATGACTCATGTATCGATGTGTTGGCCTATTCATTTGAATGGGAAGAGGTTGAATGGGGGAAGGCCAAATAACGGCCTCTCCCAGCTAGAAATACCGAGAAAAAATCAAAAGGCATTGCCCGTTCTTGCAAACAAGAGGGCGATGTCTTTGTTTTTTGTCCTGAATTGAACAATTTGTTCAATGCGAGCCAGACAATTTGTTCAAATCGTTCAAAGACAATCGAACAATGTACACGTAGAAGAAGTACGGATAGAGTCCAGATTTCGTTTATTTTCAGACGAAAATATGTTTGGCATGAAAATTGCTAATAAAATCCTCGGAGAAGAGAAACGATTACGTTACTCTCGACGCACGACACTCGATTGGATTTTTCTTCATTTCCTACAGCAAGGTGTTATTTTCATGTGTTTTTACGAAATCATAAATGAATCTGGTAGGTTAATCTTCGAAAAATGATCGAGTGGTGCGAAGAAATCACCGGAGGGATATTTTATGCAAATGAAAGCTGCTGTTACTCACTCAAAAGGTGAAGAATTTCGTATTCAAACAATTCAACTCGATGAACCTAAGAATGGAGAAGTTCTGATTCGCGTCGTAGCTTCTGGAATTTGCCACACAGATATGATTGCGCGTGATCAAGAATATCCAGTTCCACTCCCAGCCGTTTTGGGCCATGAAGGTGCGGGTGTAGTTGAAAAGGTAGGCGAGGGTGTTACTTATGTAGAGCCTGGCGATCATGTGGTGCTCGGTTTTGCCCATTGCGGAAAATGCCACTATTGCTTGAGCGGACGTCCGTATGTATGTGAAAGATTTTTCGAGCTGAACTTCCTTGGCAATATGGAAGATGGGACAAAAAGACATCACTGCGAAGAGAAAGGATTGTCCAACTTCTTTGGTCAGTCCTCCTTTGGAACGTACACGATTGTAAACGAGCGTAATTTGGTGAAAGTAGACAAAGATGTAGATTTGGCTCTTTTGGGACCGCTTGGCTGCGGTATTCAAACAGGTAGTGGCACGGTCATAAACAGGCTGAAGCCAGAGGCAGGATCAAGCATTGCCGTATTTGGTGCAGGAGCGGTGGGGCTTAGCGCGATCATGGCTGCGAATGCAATTGGCTGCGGTACGATCATTGCGGTCGATGTGCATGATAACCGTCTTGAACTGGCAAAAGAACTGGGTGCGACTCATGTCATTCATGCGCGAAATGTTGATCCGGTAGAAGAGATCAAGAAGATTACCAATGGCGGCGTAAACTATGCAGCAGAAACTGCTGGTAGACCAGGCGTATTGCGTCAAGCTGTCGATGCACTCACGTTCTGCGGAGTCGTAGCGCAAATCGGGGCACCACCACTCGGAACCGATGAGAAAATCGATACGAACGACTTGCTCTTGCTCAACAAAACCATTACTGGCGTAGTAGAAGGGGCTTGCGTACCGCGCATTTTCATTCCGCAGTTGATCAATTTGTACAAGCAAGGGAAATTCCCGATGGACAAGCTGGTAAAATTCTATCGTTTCGATGAAATCAATCAAGCGGTGGCCGATTCTCATAGCGGTAAAACAATCAAAGCAATCATCAAGATGGACTAGCTAGGAGGACACTTCATATGAGCAACATTTTCAATGAGTACACAAAACAATACATTAATGGCGAATGGCGAGAAGGCAAGAGCCAGAATAGCTATACCAACCGCAACCCATACGATCAATCCGAGCTGGTGAGCATCAAGCTGGCTACGGTTCAAGATGTAGAGCAGGCGTACGAATCTGCAAAAGCAGCACAAAAAGAGTGGGCAAAAACGAATGCGTACGTTCGCTCTGGCATCATTCACAAAATCGCAGAAGTGGTAGAAAAAAATCGTGAGCTGCTCGTGAATATTTTAGTCTCCGAGACAGGCAGCACATTTGCAAAAGCAAACGCGGAAGTTGATTTTGTGGTCGGCGATATTAAAGAATACGCGTCTTTGCCATTACGGATGAAAGGTGAAATCCTGCCTTCTTTCATTCCGGGCAAAGAAAACCGCGTCTACCATCTGCCTGTTGGGGTAGTAGGGGTAATCAGCCCGTTTAACTTCCCGCTGTACTTGTCTATCCGCGCTATCATCCCTGCTTTGGCTACTGGTAACGGCGTTGTGGTCAAGCCGGATCTGCAAACGTACATCTCCGGTGGATTGGTCATCGCGAAGCTGCTCGAAGAAGTAGGATTGCCAAAAGGCTTGTTTAACGTAGTCGTTGCAGATATTGCGGAAATCGGCGATGCCATGATTGAAAATCCGATTCCAAAAGTCATTTCCTTCACAGGCTCTTCCGCTGCTGGTCGTCGAATCGGCGAAATCTGCGGCAGAAACCTGAAAAAAGCTTCTCTGGAACTAGGCGGAAACAACGTGATGATCGTCCTGGAGGATGCAGATGTCGAGCAAGCGGCAAGTGCGGCTGTCTTCGGGAAGTTCCTCCACCAAGGACAAGTTTGTATGGCGTTGAACCGCATTATCGTTCATCGCAAAATCTATGATCAATTTATTGACGCTTTCGCTAAAAAAGCTTCCGTCATCCAAGCGGGCAATCCAGCAGACCCGAATACCTTTGTCGGTCCGCTTATTAACGAAAGACAAGTAGATAAAATTCAAGGCTTGGTCGATCAAGCAATCGCGGAAGGTGCGCGTGTTATCAAACGCGGTGAAGTGAAAGGCACACTGATGGAGCCAGTGATTCTGGCAGATGTCACAAATGATATGGCGACAGCTAAGAATGAAGTATTCGGTCCCGTTGCCAATATTTTGCCGGTGGATAGCGAAGAGGAAGCAATCCGCATCGCAAACGAAACTGATTTTGGCTTGAGCGGATCATTGTTTACACGCGATTTGGAGCATGGCGTAGAAGTCGCTCTGCAAATCGAAACAGGTATGATGCATATCAACGATCAAAGCATCAACACCGAGCCAAACGTACCATTTGGCGGAGAAAAATCATCCGGCTTGGGACGCCATGGCAGCGATTGGTCTCTGCATGAATTTACGTCTCCACGCTGGGTATCCGTTCAGAAGGAAGCTCGTCCGTTTCCGTTTTAATCACGAAATGTCAAATCCCCTCGGTTCAAAAGGCCGGAGGGATTTGTTGTTTTTTGTTTGAGTTGCTGTAGTGGGGGAAGAAGCGCATTTCCAGTCTACGCTTCGGCCTACGCCCCGCTGTGGGTTGGACTGTCCCCTTCGGAATAAATGGCGGGAGCGCTTCAAACGTAGAAGCTTCGATGAAGTATTCCATAAGTGAAGCTGAAAACCCCCGCCATTTATTCCTACGCTGGGACGGGCTCCAGAGGCGCTTTGACTGGAAATGCGCTTCTTCTATGCAGCTTTTGTCAAAGTCTTTGTTCGTTTATTCATGAGGGGATGCAATGATCTCGCAAGCTTTGCATCGAAGTATCTTCGTAAGCTTAACCTAAGCAGTAATCTTTTAAGCGAGTACAACCACCGAAGGTAGGGATGACCCCGTAGCAGGTAGCCCAAGAACTTGAGCGTTTTCTTCTTTTTTCTCCCCACCACTATAGCCCGACATAGAGTTATAATAAAAGAAGGAGAGATAACTAGATGGGAGGGTAGGCTATGTACAAAAATCGGATAAAGGCCAGAGATTCGTTTCTCTCAGCCGGACAGGTAAAAGCTGATGTTCCCGTCAGTATTTCTGAATCGTGGAGCAGGAGCCTGTCCTATAAAATCGATCCGAATTTGCGAAAAACGCCTGAAGTACTCAACCAAATGGATGTCCACATGCTACAGGAATCCAGCTTGTTATACCATGTATATCAATCGATTATTCCAAAGATCCAATCTTTCATCCATACAAAATATTCCATGATACTAGCGGATCACAAAGCGAGATTACTCCATGTCAATGCCGACCACCAATTGATGGAGTTGTTAACCAGCTTCAATGCGGTTCCAGGTGGAGTGTGGAGCGAGGAGCTATGCGGAACGACTGCGTTCGGCACCACCCTCGTGGCGGGACAGCCAGTCGTCATCCACGATGCACAACACTTTTGTGAGAGCTGGCAAAACATTTCCTGCGCGGGTGTGCCGATTTTTCATCCGATCACGAAACAGGTGATTGGCGTATTGGATTTGACGAGCTTTGCACAAGATTTTCCTGCCCATGCCTTAGTCTTAACGCAAACGGTCGCGAAAAGCATGGAGATGGAGATTTTCAATCAGCTTCAAATTCATCGACTGTATCTCGAAAATACGTTTTTAGAAAAAGAGTTGTCCATTTCCAATGATTTACTGGTGGCCATTGATTTGGAAGGGCAGATCGTACGGAGCAATGATCCGGCTACAAGCGACCAGCAAGAGTGGTATAACAGATTCGACTGGCAGCACTTCTTCCAAACCTGTCAGGAGCAATCGGACCTTTCCTTGTTATCCACTATCGTTCCGGTTGAGCGGCCTTTGCCTTTTTCGCCTGATCCTGCTGCGGGCAGACTTCAGCTCGTGTTTTACAAAAATCGGTTAATCGGTGCGCTTATTCAAATGCGTCGTCAACCTGCGCGTTCTGCGAAAATCGTTGGAATTGCCGATCGTCCATCCCAAAATCGTGGACTGCCGAGCAAGGGAACTGCGAAAGAAATGGTGGGGGAATCACCTCAGTGGCTTGGATTGCTGCAAAAGTTGGACAAGGTCGCTGGGCGTGATATGTCTGTGCTCTTGATCGGGGAAAGCGGAACGGGAAAAGAAGTGCTATCCCAGTACATTCACGAACATAGCTTGCGAAGACATAAGCCTTTTGTGGCGGTAAACTGTGCAGCCTTTGCCCATGATCTGGTTGCGAGCGAGTTGTTTGGCTATGCACCGGGGACGTTTACGGGCGGCTTGAAGGAAGGAAAAGTGGGGCTGTTTGAAGCTGCGGACGGGGGCACCTTGTTCCTGGATGAAATCGCGGAGCTCCCATTACCCATTCAGGCCATGCTCCTGCGGGTATTGCAGGAGAAGCAGGTGACCCGCATCGGAGAATACAAAGCTCGTCCTTTGGACATTCGGATCGTCGCTGCCAGCAATAAGGATCTGAAAAAAATGGCTGACGCCGGAGAATTCCGTTTGGATCTCTACTTCCGGTTGAATTCGATAGAACTAAAAGTCCCGCCACTGCGCGAGCGAACAGAAGACATCGTCCCAATGGCCGAACGCTTTTTGGGCGCGCATAGGCACGGTTCGTTTGCATACCGCTTGATGCCCGACACAATAGACGCACTACGACTGTACGATTGGCCGGGAAATGTCCGAGAGCTGAAAAATGCGATCGAGCATGCTGTCGTCTTTGCGGAGGATGACCGAATCTTCCCATGGCATATACCGGATATGATCCAGGAGTCAACAGGGACAACGGATGACAGCAAACGGCTTTTGCAGCCCACGCTGCTAGATGATGAACGTACGCAAATCGTGGAAGCATTGAACGACAGCCGCTACAACTACACAAAGGCAGCGAAGCTACTGGGGATTTCCCGGGGCACGCTGTACAATAAAATGAGAAAATATGAGATTACGTAGAAAAGGAGTGTTCCGAAGGCATGTTGAAAGGCTTTTGGAACACTCTTTTTGCTAACTAGAATCTAATAGCCGAAGGCAGGGGAATAGGAATGGACCACGCGAGCGTTTCAGCTTTGGAAGCATTTGTGCAGCAGTTCATGGAGAAGGAAAAGGTGCCGGGGCTCTCTATTGGCATCTCCCGGGATGGTGAGACCATCTATCAAAAAGGCTTTGGTGTGACCGATCTGGGGACGAATCAGCCAGTAACACCCGAGACTATTTTCGGCATTGCTTCGGTTACCAAATCGTTTACGGCTGCAGCCATCATGCAGCTTGTGGCAGAAGGCAAGCTGTCTGTTGACGACTCAATTCGCAGCTATTTGCCTGATTTGCAAGTAAAGGGGGACATACATACTGACAAAATCACGATTCACCATTTGCTCTCCCATACTTCAGGTGTTCCACCGCTGCTGCGCCGTGAAGAACTGACGAGACTGCCCGAGCATATTGCCTATTTGAACGAAGTCCAATTTGCCCCCCTTGGTGTGCCAGGTGAGTATATCAGTTACAGTAACGACATGTTTCTCCTGCTGGGAGCCATTATCGAGCGTGTCACTGGGAAGCGCTACCGTACCTATGTAACAGAACGCCTGCTAGCGCCGCTCGAAATGAATCGTTCGACGTATAACCTGGAAGAAGTCGCTCGCTTTTCCGATGTCTCCGTCCCTTATGTCAAAGGGGAGGAGCAGCAACTAAAAAAAGTGCCGTGGCCCACGCTCGGCAACTATGAAGTGGGGGGAGGCATCCGCTCCTGCGTCGTTGACTTGCTAAAATACGGTCAGCTCTATATTAATGCCGGGCGTTATAAAGAGAAGCAGGTCGCAGATGGAGCCTCGCTTAGAGCCATGTGGCAGCCGGTTCATCGACTGACAAAAGACGCCTGGTATGGCTATGCGCTCAAAACAACCCCCAATTATGCAGAAATAACGCTAGTTGAGCATGGGGGCGGTCAGCCTGGGGTATCGTCGAACTTCGGGTTTGTACCGGAAAAAGGGCTGGTCGTCACCGTTCTTTCCAACCTGGAAAACGTGCCAATTCGCAACGTCTGGCTGGCTGCTGTGAATGCTGCCCTTGGTTTGCCGCTTGTACACAAAGAAGACGAAGCTCCGCTCTATACGCCAACGAGAGAAGAGCTAGAGAAGCTCGTCGGGACGTACACGTCAGGGGAAGGCGGAAGATTGCGACTCTTCCTTCGAGATGATGCTCCTGTTGCAGAGGTAGCTGGTGTTGAGTACGAATTACGGGCCAGCAGCCACGATACGCTGATCGATGTACAAAACGGACAACCTCTGCGCTTCTTTTTCAAAAAGCAGCAGCAAGCATGGGCGGTCCTCATGGGGCTGAGGATGCTTTGTAGGAGTGAAGACAAGTTCTAGACTGACTCCATAAATGAAACAGCGGCGACCCAAGGCATGATCATAAAGTCTTGGACTCGCCGCTGTTATGACTAATAATGATACATCGAGATGAAAAAGGACAGAAAGCAAAGAACGAGCGCCGGTAATGCTTTCGGAAAAGGATCTCTAGCAATCACAAGTAGGATGAAAGCAGCTACCAACATGGTCCCGCCTAAAAGCAATCCTGATAGGAATGCAGCGATCGAAAACCATATTCCAATAATCAAGCCAATGGAACTGATGATCTCAATAAAGCCCGTTAAGAAGTTAAAGATGGGAGGGAGTCCAAAGCGGTCAAATTCATTCGCCATTTTACCGGAAATAATTTTTGTACCTGTAAACATAAAGAAGATCGCAACGATGACTTGCAAAACGATTAGGGTCATGACAGCTTCCTCACTTTCGTTATTCAGTATCAATCAAATGTATGCTATAGCATGTATTTGCTAGAAAAAGTATCTGCATCTCCATTTATTCATCTTTTACTACTTGATAGAGCTTGTCGAGCAATGCATGTAATTCCGCAATCTCTACATCGGTAAGGTTTTGCGTTACATGGCTATGCGCTTCGGTAACGACGGGTAGTAGCTTTGATTTGAGCTCCATCCCTTTGTCACTCAGCAACAAGTTATGAGAGCGTTTATCCGCGTCATTTAACGTGCGAATGACGATTCCCTTTTTTTCAAGCGAGTAGATCATTCTGACGACGGTGGTTTGATCGCGGTCAATCGCATCCGAAAGATCCTTTTGTGTGATCGCTCTTTCTCCATCCATGACACTAAGAATGCCCCATTGCTCTGGCGTGATCTCAAATTGTTTTAACCTCTTCTTAAAATAGTTCGTCATTTTCATATCTGTTCGGTGAAGAAGAAATCCGGTCAGATTGAATAATTCCATTGAAAATCCAACCCCCTTCATTTACATGCTGTAGCATATAAGATGCTAACGTATTTATTCCAGTTAGTCAAATAAATAGTATCGGGAAAGCCTCACTGAAAAAAGAGTAAAGAAAACGAAAAAACTGGTAAAGATATTAAAACTTATAATTCAGAATATTTAATATAATACGAACTGTCTTACAAAAAGATCATGAGGGGGTTCGTGTATGGGATTTCGTTCCTGGATTTCTGTGGCGCTCCAATTAACGATGGCGACAGCATTGCTTGTAGGCTGTAGTCAGCCAGCGGCCACTCCTGACTCAGCATCGCCGTCAGGTGCGAATTGCGTCACGCTAAAAATGGTAGAGAGCATTACTAGCCCACAACGAACTGCGCTTTTAAAAGAAATGCTAGCCCAGTTTGAAGCGAAGAATCCGGGGATCAAAGTCGATCTGATTTCACCGCCATTTGAAGGAGCGGATCAGAAGATCACACAGATGCTGATGGCAAAAGAAGAGCTGGACGTGCTAGAGGTTCGCGAATTCAATGCCAAGCAGTTTTCGATGAACGGCTTTATTGAAAATTTGAAGCCCTACACAGAGAAATGGAAAAATTACGATCAGCTAACTGACGTCGCCAAACGTCGAGCCACTTGGGTGGACAAAACTCCTTATTACATTCCGAATGGACTGTACCAGCGCGTCTTGTATTATCGGACGGACTGGTTTAAGGAAGCAGGGATCGAGGTGCCGAAAACGTGGGATGAGCTCTTGGTAGCAGCCAAAAAGCTGACGGACCCAACCAAAAACCGCTACGGGTACAGCTTCCGGGGAGGTGCGACCGGGTGGGATTACGCACTGATCACCATGTGGGCCTACAACGGGACAGAGGTCGACGCTGACTCCGCCTTTTTCATGAAGGATGGACGCACACTCTTTTCCACGCCGCAATCACTGGAAGCGATGCAGTATTACAAACAGCTTTACAAAGAAGGTTCTCCAAAAGATTCTGTGAGCTGGGGCTTTCAGGAGATGGTACAGGGCTTTGTAGCCGGTTCGACTGCCATGCTGATTCAAGACCCTGACGTCATCGATGGAGCCAAGGAGAAGATGCAGGAAGGGACGTGGGCGACCGCTCCGATTCCGATTGGCCCTTCAGGTGTCGCCCAACAAGTAGTCGGTGGGCCGGGCTGGGGGATTACTTCGTACTCGAAGCACAAGGAAGAGGCGTGGAAGCTGATTGAATTCCTGTCTGATCCTGAACAGAGCACTCATTTTGCGAAAAAGACTTCCACGATTCCTGTCGTGAAAAGCGCGGCAGAAGATGAATTTTACAAGACAGGTTACTTCCAGCCGTTTATTGAGATGAGCCAGCAGCCGACGAAGTTCCTCGATGTTTCACGTCCTGTGGACTACAAAGGCTGGGGAGCTTGGCAAAGCACGGCGGATAAAGATATTCAGAGCTTTTTGCTCGATCAGCTCACCGCAGAGGACCTGTTGAAAAAATGGGATCAATACTGGACGAAAGAAAAAGCCGAGCGAAAGTAGACGTGGGGGGATGGTAGCTTGGACACACAAAAACCCATCGTCATGACGACGAAGCAGGTTGTGCCGGAAGGGAAGAAATCGTTCCGAATCTCCAAAGAAGGTCGCTTTATCTTTTTGTGCCTTTTGCCCGCCATTTTGTTTGTTTCGGTCTTTACGTATTATCCACTCGTGCGTGGAATCATCATGTCTTTTCAGAACTACACGCTCTTTGACTTGATGAATATTCAGTTCATCGGGCTGGACAACTTTGTGAACGTACTGACAAGCCCAGACTTCCCTCGTGTTGCCATGAACAGCTTTTACTGGGTGTTTTTCTCGCTTGTTTTTCAATTGCTGTTTGGATTCATGCTGGCCCTCTTGATGCGTAAAAAATTTCGTGGGAGAGGAATTTACCAGGCATTTGTCTTTTTCCCGTGGGCGATGTCGGGCTTTCTGATTGGGCTGATTTGGCGGTGGATGTTCAATGCCCAGTTTGGCGTCATTAACGATTTGCTTCTGAAAACAGGTCTGATCGATGCGCCGATCTCCTTTTTGGCGGATGGCACTTGGGCGATGGCTGCGGTCATTATCGCGAATATTTGGTATGGCGTCGCGTTTTTTGCCATTATGATTCTGGCTGCCCTGCAATCGATCCCAGAGGAGCTGTACGAAGCGGCGGCGATGGATGGAGCGGGGCGGATTCAGCAGTTTTGGAGGGTAACACTGCCGTATATCATGCCAACGATGCTGGTGACGATCCTGTTGCGGGTCATTTGGATTCTCAACTTCCCGGATATTATTTACGCGATGACGAATGGAGCTCCTGCAGGCTCCACGCATATATTCGCTACCTACATGATCGATAAAGTCATCTTTGGACAAGACTACGGGCAAGCCTCGGCTGTGGGTGTCATCATCGTGCTGATTTTGATGTTATTCACGATCTTTTACGTGAAAGCGACCAAAGTAGAGAAGGGAGGGGACTTCTGATGCACCGTGAACATCTAGGGTGGAGGACTGCCAGAGCGATTGTATTGACCTTGTTTCTTGCGTTCGCGATTTTCCCGCTGTATTGGATTATCATTACGTCGCTCAAAGGTCAAAAGGAAATCTTTTCGCTCCCGATTCAATATTGGCCGGAACAGGTGACACTGATCAACTACTTGGAGATCTTTCAGATTTCTCACTTTCAGGTGTACATCTGGAACAGCTTTCTCGTTTCCTTGGTCGCTTCGGCTATGGTCGTGTTCATCGCGATGCTCGGCGGTTACGTGTTGGCCCGCTTTTCGTTTAAAGGAAAGCGGCAGGTGATGTTCGGATTTCTCGTCACCCAAATGATCCCGATGTTCATTGGCATGGCGCCGTTGTACATGATGATGTCCAAGATGCACATCTTAAACAGCCTGTTTTCGTTGATGCTCATCTACACGGTCATGCTAATACCGTTTTGTACGATCATCATGTCCGGCTTTTTTCAACGGATACCCAACGCCTTGGAGGAAGCGGCGATGATGGACGGCTGTTCGCGGCTGAGCGCCCTGTTTCGCGTCATCGTGCCGATCATGCTCCCCGGAATTGCGGCCACGTTTATTTTCGCCTTCGTTCAATGCTGGAACGAGCTGATTATGGCCGTTCTGTTCATTGATGAAGAGTCAGTCAAAACGATTCCGGTCGCGATGAATGCCTTCATCAAAAAGTACGATATCGAGTGGGGAGCGATGTCGGCAGCTACGGTGTTGTCAGTCATCCCGACAATGCTGTTGTTTGCCTTTTGCCAAAAGTATTTGGTGGAAGGGCTCACACAGGGTGCTGTAAAGGGCTAGACGTAGTCCCGCATGCCAGCCTGGTACGCTGTCTCATCGTCGTTTTCCAGACCAAACAGCGCTTCTTCCAAGGCAAATGTACTGCGGTAAAATCTCATCCTTGTCATCACCTGCTCAAGCTGGGGGTACACCGGAGTGAAATGCTGCAAAAAAGGTTCGCCGTAGCTCGCACAGAGTCCAGCGAGGTCGTATGCCGGATCGCCCACACCGGAACCGCCAAAGTCGATGATGCCTGTGATGCGTTGTTTTGCCGGGGAGTACAAGATATTCCCTGTGCCGAAATCTCCATGAGTCAAGCAAGGCTGAAAATCAAAATGGGCAGGGTCTGCCAGGTATGCTTCAAACCGCTCTGCCACATCCTTTTTCGCTTGCTCACGCATCGCTGGGAACAATTGCGAAACAATCTGTTCATACAGCTCAGTCAACTGCTTGACCATGTCAAAATCGCCAGGGATAAGTTCCGGGAGCAAGGAGGAGACGGGAAGCTGGTGCAGTTCATGAAGAAATTGTGCAAGCTGGGCAGCGATAGTCGGTACCGAGTTTTGACGAGAGGCTGCTTGAAAAGCTTCCAGGGTAAAAGGCTCACCTTCGAGTAGCGGATATCCGACAAACACCCGCCCAGGTAGTTCCTCGGCAAAGGACAAATAGAGCGGAGCCGGAATCGGCAGGGAGAGATATGGTTTTACCGTGCGTAAAATGTTCGTTTCGATCTTCAGTTGCTCGATTCCGGCCGTATATTTCGGAAAGCGAAACACGTATGCGTCATTAACGATGAGCACATCATTGTTTTGACCCATTTCGTTCAAGTAGGCGGAAGTAATGGTCAATTCCGGATATGTTGCTTGAATGTGTTGGATATACGCTTGTGTTGTCATCATGATTCTCCTTCCAATACCCGCATTTCGAAAAAAGAGCACTCTCCCCTAAGGAAAGTGCTCTTTCGTATTTACGATGCTGCCAGTTCAAATCTGACGAGCGTTTCTTTGGTGTCCGCGAGCTTTTCTAGTTCAACAATTCGCCAGTTATGGGAGATTGTCCTGCGCATCCACGCCAAGGCATCGTCTGGCAAGCGAACGTGGTGCAGCGCTGTTTCCTCGACTTGATAATCGCGCTCCGCTTGGATGTTGTAGCGTTTGTTCAGCAAAAACTTGATCCCGTTAAAAGTGGTGAACTTGATCTGATAGCCTTCGCGAATCGCAGCTTCCAGCGTAGAGGGATCATTTTTGGACAGTTCAAAGAGATGGGTGTAATCGTACTTACCGCCCTCCACGTCCGAAAAAGGCGCAGGGTCACCTGTTCTCAGCTTGTGGATGATTTCTTCATCGACGAATCCATGGGAACGGGCTGCCTCTAACAGCATCGTTTCCCATTGGGATAGTTTTACGGTAGACATGGACTGTCCCTCCTCTTATCACTATATAAACAGATATCGCCAGCCCTTCTTCTAGTATAAAGCAATGAAATTGTACTTCTCAACTACAATTCCGACTGTTTTAGTATGAAAAGTGCGGCGAACTGCTTTACATCAGGATGAAAGCGAGGAAAGCTTCTTCTTTTCACGCGGCTCCTTGGAAGTTGTGGTCAAGGTCACACCCGCGATGATGAGAATCGCTCCGAAAAACTGTACGGCTGTTACAGGCTTTGCCAGCAATAATAATCCAAAAAGCATGGCAATAAACGGTTCCAGATTCGCAAACATCGCGGCTTTGGCGGCACCTACCTTCTGAAGTTGACTGTTCCAGATTAGGGTCACAATGCCGTGCATGACGACAGCAGTGACAAACAAGAGAAGCCAGGATGAGAGGCTGGTGCTTACCGTGGCCGTAGGGATGCTGATCAGGACAAAAGGCAGCATCGATCCGAAGCCGATCAGATTGGATACGAGTGTCGTCACGAGTGGAGGGAGTCGATGTCCCAACAACCTGACGAGTATGATCGAGGTAGCGAACGTTAGCATCGTCAATACAATCCAGAGGATACCGACATCAAAATGCAGCTCTGCCCCTGTATAAATGACGAATAAAACACCTGATGTACCGATCACCGAACCGATTGCCATGCGACCAGTCAGCGATTCTTTCAAGAACAAGGCAGCCAAGAGAGCCGTTGTAATCGGCGTCAGCGCCAGGATGAGGGCAGAGGTGGTCGGATCAGCAGTAACGAGCCCTTTGTAAAAGGACCACTGGTTGATGAATACGCCGACCACTCCCAGTACCGCGAGCAAGAGCCAGTCCGTACGAGAGAGCTTTGGCATTTTCAGACGCCCTCTGGACCAGATGAGCAGAAACAACACGATAAACAAGAGACGCATAGCCGACAAAAAGAGCGGAGAAAACTCTGCGACAAGCATTTTCCCGAAGACGAAATTGCTGCCCCAAGCGGTTACGCAAAAAATGAGCAGCAAGTAGGAGCGTAGCATAGGATTCGTTCCTTCCTGTGGGTCAGCGAGTGTGATCCGGCGTTCGGATGTACCGTTTCCATAGCCAGGTCATGCACAAGTAGGCCGTTAAGACCAGAGCTGTACATAAGGAGGCAATCCAGATTGCCATCATCGGATCGACGTACATCCGGCTGCTATAGCCTGCGACGAATCCCATTACTGCGCTGATCAATATGAAAGTAGGTGCCTTCCCCTTCGTCAACACGATGACGACGATAGGCAAAAACAGCGAGGCATACATAATGCCAAAGAAGAACAGCAAATCCAGCAAGGTCGGCTGGAAGTAGATCGTCAAACCATACGAAAGCGCACCGATGGCAATGGCAAGGATGTAGCCCAAACGGATTTTTTGCCTTTCAGAAGCGTCTGGGCGGAAGAGCTGATAAACGTTGTTGACCATCAGACTGATCATGGAATGAAGACCTGCACCAAAAGCGGACATGATCGCACCAAAGGCACAGAGGACAAATAATACAAGCAATATCATCGTGTCAATCTTGCGTACGAGATCAAACAACAGCGAGTAAATATCATCAAAGCCGCCCGTAAAAAGGACGATGATGATCAGCGAGGAAAACGCCAGTGGTACGGTTGCAAAAATGAGTCCGGACACCAGAAAGGTAGGGACGATCTTTTTCTCTTCCATCATATAGAGCCGCTGCCACGATGCCTGATCGACAAAGACTTGACCAAACCCAATCAACAGCCCGGTAATGATAAAAAATAGACCCTCGTTGTTGTTGAGCACCAGAAGGTAAGGATGGTAAAGGCGCAGTCCGTTATAGACGTGCTCGACCCCTTTTCCGACGAAAAAGTAGACGGGAATCAGGATGATGGCTGCAAACGTAATGACTATTTGCACGATGGCAAAACGATGGATCGAGCGGATACCTCCGATGCCTGCAAACAGCACACAAAATCCAAAAAAGCAAAGCAAGCCGAGCGGGATCGGTAAACCAAACAAGATGTTCAACAATACGCCCCCAGCCATTCCCTGGACGAACATCGCTTCAATCGTGGTAATCAAAAGGATGATGATCATCAGCCAGTAACCAAACGGATGCAGCTTGTCTCGCATGTAATCCCCGATGGTCATCCCTTCTGATAACTCACGGCGGACCTTACGCCCAAGCAGGCCAAACATACTGAGGGCAAATGCTCCCATCAAAGCGAAGCCGATCCCGCCAAATATCCCGTATTTGACGAGTGCTTCCGGTGAACCGAAGATCGTGTTTCCGGTCACCCAGCGGGCGAGGATCGAGACGACTCCAAGCCCAATGCCGATCTTTGCTGCACCTACCACGTATTCGCGAAACGATAAGTAGGTCAAGATGCATTCCCCTTGTCCCGGTATTCTTTCGGGGTTTTCCCCACTACCTTGCGAAAAATGGTGCTGAAATAGTGTTGGCTGTTGAAGCCAGTCCGCTCGGCAACCGTCGATATGCTCCAATCAGGATGAGCGATCAGGAACTTCTTCGACATTTGAATGCGGTACTGCATTAAATACTCAGAGAATGAGACGCCTACTTCTTCATGAAAACGGCGGCTCAAATATGTCGGATTGATATGGACCTCTGCGGCAAGATCAGCCAAATTCAGCTTTTCCGCGAATTTTTGATGAATGATGTTCATCGCGTCGGAAATAATTCGTGTGTAAGCAGAGAGGGCAGGGCTCTTCTGATATTTTTTCAGAATGTCGACCAGCTCGCTCTCAATGACGGGCTTCGTGATGTAATCCACGACACCGAGACGGATCGATTGCTTGGCATAATGAAAATCTTGATAAGCCGTTACAATGATGAGCTCGATATCTTTGTGCTGGGCTCTCAGCTCTTCGCCAAGCACCAGCCCGGATTTCCCCGGAAGATTAATGTCCAGAAAGGCGAGATGAAGAGGAACCTTCTGGCTGATCGCCATGGCTTGACTGCCATCTGCGGCCTTGTAGAATTTCCACAAGGGGAACATGGGCTGAATCAAATACTCGAGTTGGTCCAGCTCCAACGGTTCGTCATCCACGAGTAGTACGTTCATCTTCTCACCTCAGATCGATTTGTTCATACGTACAGGGCCACCTGACAGACACAAGAGTTCCTCCCTCAGCTATCGGAGCTAGCTCCAGATGTGCATGATCACCAAAACAAAGGTGGAGCCGCCTGCGGATGTTGTCCAACCCGTGACCGCTCTTCTCATGTGGCTGTTCAGTTTCGATCTCACTTTCATTTTCATTCTGGATTGCTGTGAGTCCGGAAGAACCGTTGTCAACGACCGTAAGCAGGACATCGTCATCTTTTCGGCTTATGCGGATGTCTAAGGTAGCTTCGCCCATTTTTCGTTCCAATCCATGCTTAAATGCGTTTTCCACGAGCGTTTGCAAGACGAATGGCGGAATGGATGCTTGCAAGAGATCATCTGCACAATCCAGTTGAATCCGGAGCCGATCGCCGAAACGCAGCTTTTGAATCTCCAAATATTGCTCCGTGTACGTAATCTCCCGCGCCAATGAAATCAACGGCTCCGTGGATTTGTATTTGAATTTGAGAAACTGGGAGAGGACTTCGAGCGCTCTCACCAGTTCCTTCGTTCGGTTCAATCGCGCCAGACTCAGAATGACATTTAGCGTATTAAACAAGAAGTGAGGCTGAATTTGTTGATTCAACTGATTGTAGAGCGCTTGCTGAAGCTCTTTTTCCAGCTCGATCTTCAGATTTTTGTTCTCTAAGAGATCAATCCGTTTCTCGAAAATGAACAGAAACAATAAAGCAATAGCTCCTATGATAGGAGCCAAAATAAACAGCAGAATGAGTAATGTGAAACCTTCGAAGCTTATCATGAGATCCCTTCTGTATGGATAGATTTTGCAGTTACCATCATATCATGCTGCTTCGTGATCTCTTGCGTTTTTAGAAAATTTTAATCTCTCTATGATTAGACTTGGGCAAGGTGGCAGGCGACTTGATGTGTATCGTGCAGACTTGTCAGTCCTGGTACTTCTGTTTTGCAGCGATCAATCGCATACGGGCAACGCGTATGGAAGCGGCAGCCCTGCGGAGGATTGATGGGAGAAGGTACATCTCCGCGCAGAATGATTCGCTCCTGCTTTTTGTTTACGTCCGGCACCGGGATCGCAGACAAGAGTGCCTGCGTGTAAGGGTGCTGCGGGTTGTCGAACAGCGACTTCTTATCCGCGATCTCTACCACTTTCCCGAGGTACATCACCATGACGCGATCGGAGATGTGACGAACGACGCCGAGGTCATGGGAGATGAACAAATACGTCAGCTTGAACTGCTTTTGCAACGATTTCAGGAGATTCAGCACTTGAGCCTGAATGGATACGTCGAGTGCCGATACGGCTTCGTCACAAATGATCAGCTTCGGCTGCATCGCGAGGGCACGGGCAATCCCGATTCGTTGGCGTTGTCCGCCGCTGAACTCATGCGGGAAACGGTCAATTTGATCCGGACGCAAGCCTACATAGCCGAGTAGCTCGATAATGCGCTCGCGGCGTTGATGCGCAGGTACGATATTTTGGATGGCCAAGGCTTCACCGAGAATAGCGGATACAGATTGGCGCGGGTTGAGTGAAGCAAATGGGTCCTGGAAAATGACCTGCAAATGCTTGCGCATGTCGCGCATTTGCTTCTTGGACATCGCCAGCAAATCTTGTCCCTCGAATAGTACCGTTCCGCTCGTCGGTTCATCCAGACGGAGGATGGCACGACCGGTAGTGGATTTTCCACATCCGGATTCGCCTACAATACTCAGTGTTTCTCCTTCATGGATCGTGAAGCTGATGTCATCCACAGCTTTTACATGGTTGACGGTACGGCCTAAAATGCCGCCTTTGATCGGGAAGTGCTGCTTGAGATTTTTTACTTCGAGCAGTGGTTTTTTCGTTGGATTCGCTTGTGTCGTCATTATGGTCATACCCCCACTTCCGTAGCAGTCTTGGTGTCGCCGTCCCACTCAGACGTATACATCCAGCAGCGTACTTTGCTTCCGTCTGCATACTCCAGGAGCTCAGGAAGCTTCGTATTGCACAGCTCTGTTGCATGCGGGCAACGTGGAGCGAATCGGCATCCAACTGGCATGTTGAACGGACTTGGAACGTTTCCTTTAATCGCTTGCAGCTCTTCCACGTCCTCATCCAGACGCGGGAGGGAGTTCATTAGGCCTACTGTATAGGGATGGCGTGGATTCGCGAACAGGTTTTGTGCAGTTGTGTACTCGACGACTTTTCCTGCGTACATGACCGCAACGCGATCACATGTTTCCGCAACGACGCCAAGATCGTGGGTAATCATGATAATGCTCATGCCCATTTCGACTTGCAGCTTTTTCATCAGCTCGAGAATCTGAGCCTGAATGGTAACGTCCAAAGCTGTCGTCGGTTCATCCGCGATCAAAATTTCCGGGCGGCAGGCGAGAGCCATCGCGATCATAACACGCTGGCGCATACCACCAGACAATTCATGAGGCTCTTGGGTCGCGCGTTTTTCCGGGGAAGGAATACCGACCAGACGCAGCATGTCTACTGCTTTGTCCCACGCTTCCTTACGTCCCATGTTTTGGTGCAGGCGCAATACCTCTGCAATTTGCTCCCCAACTGAATAAACCGGATTTAGCGAGGTCATTGGCTCTTGGAAAATCATCGAAATCTCGTTGCCGCGGATTGCGCGCATGTCTGCTTCTGATTTTTTCGTCAGATCTTGCCCTTTGAAAAGGATTTCTCCTCCTACAATTTTTCCCGGAGGACTGGCAATCAAACGCAGGATCGAGAGGGAAGTGATACTTTTTCCACAGCCCGATTCTCCTACCAGCCCTAGTGTCTCTCCTCTATTTAGAGAGAAATCAACGCCGTCCACTGCTTTACTGACGCCATCTTCTGTGAAAAAATGCGTTTGCAGATTGCGAACGTCCAGGATGATATCTTGTTGTTCCGGCATGGTGATCCCTCCTTAGTTCAGATCAATTCGTTTATTGAAGTAGCGATACAATACATCGACGAGCAGGTTCACGAACACGAAGATAATGGAAGCAATCAGTACACCGCCTTGTACGACAGGCAAATCACGCATGCGGATCGCATCGACGATCAGACGTCCCAAGCCGTTGATGGCAAATACAGATTCTACGAGTACCGTACCACCCAAAAGGAAACCGAACTGCAAGCCAACGACCGTAATAATCGGGATCAACGCGTTTTTCAAAGCATGCTTGTAAATGATGACTGTTTCACGCAAGCCTTTTGCTTTCGCTGTGCGGATGTAGTCTTGACGCACGACGTCGAGCATACTGGAGCGAGTCATACGAGCAACGATGGCAGCCCCGGCGGTACCGAGTGTGATCGCTGGCAAAATCATGTGCTTCCAGGTGCCCCAGCCAGCAACAGGGAAGAGCTGCAGCTTGACAGAGAACGTGTAGATCAAGCTCAAGCCGAGCCAAAAGCTTGGCAAGGATACACCGAGCAAGGCAATAACCATGATCGTAATATCAGCAGCAGAGTATTGCTTGGTAGCAGAGATGATCCCCGCGATCATCCCGAGGACAACCGTTACAAAAATACTGGCAACGGCGAGCTCGATGGTAGCAGGCAGGCGCGCCATGATCTCATCCCACACGGGAAGATTGGAGCGAAGTGATGTACCTAGATCGCCTTGGAACACGTTGGCGACATATTGTGCGTATTGAACCATGATCGGCTGATCCAAGCCGAGCTGTGTACGCATTTTTGCAATTGTTTCTTCAGAAGCGCCTTCACCAGCAAGCAATACCGCCGGGTCGCCAGGAACCATTTGCATGATCAAAAAGACGACCAGAATGACACCGAGCAGGACGGGAATCATTTGCAGCAGGCGACGGATAATGTAAACAAACATGTAGCATTCCCTCCTATTGTTTCATTCGTGGATCGAGAGCGTCCCTGAGGCCGTCCCCAAAGATGTTGAAGCCGAGAACAAGAGTGGCAATAGCGAAACCAGGGAACATGGCCAGATGCGGAGCGGTAAACAAGAAGTCGCGTCCGTTACTGAGCATGGCGCCCCACTCCGGCAGAGGAGGCTGTGCTCCCAGTCCGAGGAACGAAAGGCCAGCAGCGGATAAAATCGCGGTAGCTAGGCGCATCGTTGCCTGTACGATAATAGGAGACAAAATGTTTGGAAAAATGTGTTTAAAGATAATCGTGAAGTCATTGGCACCGAGTGAGCGGATCGCATCGATGTACTCCAGTTTTTTCACGGTCAAAGTAGAGCCGCGGACGATCCGGGCAAATACAGGAATCGAGAAGATACCAACGGCGATCATAACGTTAAAGAGACTTGGCCCTAAGGCACTGACGATGGCCAGAGAAAGCAGGATTCCCGGGAAGGCGAGCAGGACATCGATGATACGGGAGATAACTGTATCTACCCAGCCTCCGTAGTAACCGGATAATAAGCCGAGAATAATTCCGAAAAATGCACCAATAAAGACGGCGACAAATCCGACGGACATCGAGAGCTGTGTTCCGTATAAAAGACGGCTCATTACATCCCGACCTTTGTCATCGGTACCCATCCAGTGTTCAGCAGATGGTGGTTTTAACTTGTTAACCAAGTCAATCTCATAGGGATCGTAGGGAGCGATGAATGGTGCCAACAGGGCAATCGCGATGTAAAAAATCACGATACAGCCGCCTACCATGGCGAGTTTGTTTTTTCGTAGTTTCCTGTAAAAAGTCCGCCATCTGCTAGGGCGTGCAGCCGCTGCTTTCGGCGGAAGAGCTTGATTGGTTGGCGCGATCTCAACCTTCATGGTGTAACCCCTCCTTTGCTTACGTCAAAGTTATCAGAAAAATGTACGAAGTAAAGGCAATTTGAACAAGTCGTAAAAATAGTGAAAATAGACGTAAAGATTGTGCAAATCAAGTCTTCCGGCTTCCTAGATAATGGGGGAGAAAGGAATGGAGAGAGACAAAGAGAGGGTGGATAATGGATGGGCGTTACCTATTGGTTGACCAATGTTCGTTTGGAGACGGGCTACCGTCGGGAAAACGGTGTCGTCACGGGGACAGAGGCATCCTTGTTTCACATTTTGGTAAAAGACGGAAAATTCGCGCGTATTGTACCAGCGACAGAGAAGCTTACAGATGGTATTTTGCAAAAGGATGCAAAAGGCTTATTGGCACTCCCATCTCTCGTAGAGAAGCATGTTCATTTGGACAAGACGCTTCAGGGAGAACCATGGCGGGCTGTCATCCCTGTGTCCAATATCATTGAACGCTGCGAAATTGAAAAGCGCACACTGCCGGGATTGCCGACAACTACACAAGAGCGTGCGGAGAATCTGTTGGAGATCCTCTTGTCCTATGGCTCGACACACGTGCGCACACATGTGGATATTTACCCGGAAGTGGGAATCTCCAATTTGGAATCAGTAAAAGCAGCATTAGCAACCTACGCGGATCGAGTCACCCACGAGATCGTGGCGTTTCCGCAGCATGGCTTATTGCGTACAGATGCAAAAGCACTCTTGCGTGAAGCATTGCGCCAAGGTGCGACTCATGTCGGGGGCGTAGACCCAGCTAATGTGGATGGCGATATAGAAGAATCCTTGCACCAAATGATGGAGCTGGCTGTAGAAGCAAACGCAGGTGTCGACTTGCATTTGCATGACCCAGGGCATTTGGGAACCTACACGATGAAGCGACTGGCAGCCATGACCGTAGACGCTGGCTGGCAAGGCCGCGTAGCAATCAGTCATGCGTTTGCGCTCGGAGACATCCCTGTGCAGGAAGCAGAAGAGATGGCGACGATCCTGCGGGAAGCAGGCATTAGGATCATCACCAGCGTGCCATTTAGCCGCGTCATTCCACCCGTACAGCTATTGAACCAAAATGGTGTAGACGTTGCGGTCGGCTGCGACAACATTTTTGACACGTGGCAACCATACGGGAATGGTGATGTGTTGGAGCGCCTTTGGCGACTGGCTGAACGCAATCGTTGGCTGGACGAGTTGTCCCTGTCTCAATCGCTGCGTTTTATCACAGGTGGCAAAACGACGCTGGATGCCAACGGAACTCAGTTGTGGCCTGCACAAGGCGAAGACGCTAGCCTGATCCTGGTGGATGCGACCTGCTCGGCAGAAGCGATCGCGCGCCGTGCAGATCGACACGCTGTATTCTTCAAAGGCAATCTCGCTTCTGGTCAAGTGGAAGAAGTGAACGTTTAAGAGGGGTGAAAAGCCGGTGAAATCTTCTCCTTATTGGATCGTCAACGCTCGATTGGAAAGCGGGTATGAGTGGGAAGAAGGCGTGATCAGTGGAACGCGGACAGAGCTGTGCGATTTGCTCATTGAGAATGGAAAAATCACACGCATTGTCCCTTCCAGTGAAATTTTGGAGGATGGACTGCCAAAAAAGGACGCGAAGGGCTTACTGATCTTGCCGTCTATGGCCGAGAAGCACATTCATCTGGAAAAAACGTATTTCGGCGGCCCATGGAAGGCAACAACTCCCGTAAAAAGCTTGTTCGAACGCCACGCTGAGGACAGAGGGCTGTTGCCGATGTATCTCAAGCAGGCTCAGACAGGGGCAGAAAATATTCTCTCGCTGCTGGTGGAAACAGGGGTTACGCATGTAAGAACGCATTGTCATGTGGACCCGCAGGTTGGTCTTGGGTTTTTGGAAGGAATGAAGAGCGCATTTGAGACGTATGCAGATCGTGTCTCCCACGAAATCGTTGCTTTCCCGCATTATGGCATGCTGCGTACTCAAGCGCGAGACATGGTACGTGAGGCGCTGCGTCAAGGCGCCACTCATGTGGGCGGCGTCGATCCAGGTGGAGTAGACGGCGATATCGAGCGCTCCCTGCAAACGATGCTAGAGCTGGCAGTCGAAGCGGATGCCGACATTGACATGCATTTGCATGATCCGGGGCATCTCGGCGTGTTTACGATGAAGCGCCTCGCTGCTCTGACGGAAGAAGCAGGCTGGCAAGGACGTGTCACGATTAGTCACGCGATGGGATTAGGCGATGTTTCGCAGGAGGAAGCCAGAGAGCTGGCGCAACGCCTCGCCTCTCTTGGTATCTCTATTGCATCGACCGTGCCGATTAATCGCCCGACCATTCCGATTCCGTTGCTGCATCAAGAAGGTGTAGCGGTCATGCTCGGCAACGATAGCTTGACAGACAACTGGACACCCTTTGGCAGCGGAGACTTGTTGGAAAAAGCAGGACGACTGGCTGAACGCTTCCGCTTGACGGATGAAAGATCGTTAGGCGTAGCACTCGGGTTTGTAACAGAAGGGCGAATCACTCTCGATGAAAGCGGGAATCGCCTGTGGCCATTGGCTGGAGATGAGGCGAGCCTGATGGCGGTCGAAGCGACATGTTCGGCAGAAGCTGTTGCGAGACGTGCCAAGCGCAAGGTCGTTCTTTTCCAAGGCAACCGGGTAGCGGGTGAGTGGTAGAACTACTTTTAAATAGAAAGGATGTCATGGATAGATGTCTACAGCCTATTGGATTACCAACGTCCGCTTGGAGAGCGGATACCGCAAAGAAAATGACAAGGTGGTTGCTACAGATACTGAAGTGGCGCATCTATTAATAGAAGACGGACGAATTGCACAGATCGTGAGTGGAGCTGCTCCACAAACCGAGCTGCCAACGAAGGATGCCAGTGGTCTGTTGGCACTGCCGTCATTTAGGGATATGCACATCCACATCGATAAAACGTACTATGGCGGTCCTTGGAAAGCCGTGACACCAGTGAAAAACATCTTGGGTCGACTGGAAGAAGAGAGCCAGCTCATGCCGAAGCTGTTGCCAACCGCACAGGAGCGCGCAGAAAAAATGCTGGAATTGCTGCTGTCCGCAGGCTCCACCCATATTCGCTCCCATTGCAATATCGATCCGTACATCGGACTTAAAAACCTGGAAGCGACCATGGCAGCTCTGGAAACCTTTAGCGGCAGATTGCAGTGCGAGGTTGTAGCCTTCCCGCAGCAAGGTCTCCTGCGAAGCAACCAAGTGGAGAACATCCGCCAAGCCTTGAAGATGGGCGCGACCTATGTTGGTGGTGTAGACCCGGCGACAGTGGATCAAAACATCGAGAAATCGCTCGCAACTATTTTTGAGCTGGCAGTCGAAGCGAATGCACCAATCGACGTTCACTTGCATGACCCGGATCATCTCGGAGTGTTTACATTCAAGCGTCTGGCTAAAATGACCGAAGAAGCAGGGTGGCAAGGTCGCGTTACCATCAGCCATGCGAACTCCCTTGCTGACATCAGCCTGGAAGAAGCAGGTGACGTAGCTGAAATGCTCGCTGGCTTGGGCATTTCGATCACTTCCACTGTACCAGTGAATAGAGGAACAATCCCAATCCCATTGCTGCATGAAAAAGGTGTCTCTGTCTCGCTAGGAGACGACAGTATTACCGATCACTGGTCGCCATTTGGACAAGGCGACAGCTTGGAAAAAGCAGGCCGCTTGGCAGAGCGCTTCCGCATGCAGGACGAGCGTTCCTTGTCCCAAGCACTGGGCTTCATTACAGGTGGGAAGACGCCGTTGGATAAAGAGGGCAACCGCCTATGGCCGAATGTTGGCGACGAAGCGGATATCGTATTCGTTCATGCATCCTCGGCAGCAGAAGCAGTTGCACGTCGTGCGAAGCGCCAAGCTGTGATGTTCCGTGGGAATGTCGTTTCTGGGGCTTTGTAAAATCGAAAAGGAAATAAGAAAAAGGCAGAACCACAGGGTTTTGCCTTTTTTCTTTTTGTAATTTATTTTCGTTTATAATAATTTATCTCAATTTATTACAATTTTATTAAACAATAGTTTCCAATTAAGTTACTATTGATAAATATTGTATTTTTCAGATATTTATTCGGGGGTGTCATTTTGTCGTTCATTGCAGAGACAAAAAACGTAGAACGCACGTTTGGTAGAGGGGCAACTGCCGTCAGAGCGCTTGCGGGCGTAAAAATGCGCGTAGAATCAGGAAGATTGCTCGTACTAAAAGGTAGATCAGGATCAGGAAAAACGACTCTATTAAACCTTTTGGGTGGTCTCGATCGTCCGACGGTAGGAAGCGTTTACTTTCAGGGACGGGAAATCGGCCAGCTATCAGATCATGAGCGAACGAGGATCAGGCGAAAGAACATGGCCTTTATCTTCCAGTCGTTTGGCCTGCTTCCGCTGATGTCAGCCGCGGAAAACGTCGAGTTTGGGCTTCGCCTGTCAGGGGTGCCTGCTGCCGAATGGAGGGAGCGTGTTCGCGAATCGCTCGATATCGTTGGACTGTCCAAACGGGCGCATCATCGGCCGTTTGAGATGTCCGGTGGAGAACAGCAACGCTGTGCGATTGCCAGAGCTGTTGCGAACAGACCGACACTACTATTGGCGGATGAGCCGACAGCTGAGCTGGATAGTAAAACGGGTCTGCAAATTAGCCGTTTGTTTCGCCAACTGGTCGATGAAGGTGCGATGAGCATTGTCATGACGACACATGATCCTGGTGTAATGGAGGTGGCGGACGATGTCTATGAATTGGAGGACGGTCGTATCAAGGAATAGCAAAATAAAATGGGCGTACTTGAGCTTTTTCGTTTTGTTGACGGGCTGTTCCCTATTCCCTAAGGAAGAGGAGGTTCTGGCTCCGCCATTAGTGGAGCCATCGCCTATCAAATACGAGGTGGCAGAGGTTTTACAAGGGACGATCGTAAAAAGTGTGAAAGGAAACGCCTCCTTCACGACCGTGAAAACGGCGGAGCTCTCTTTCCCGGAGACGAAGGGACTGCGGCTAAAGTCGTTCTCGGTCCAAGGCGGCGATCAGGTGAAAAAAGGACAGGTACTTGCTGAATTGGATGCGGCTGAAATGGAGAGGGCGATCGAGTCGGCCCAGTATGAAGTGGAGAAGGCAAAGCTGGAGCTGCTTGAAGCCCAGCAGGATAATCACTACGAAGTCGAATCCGCCAAGCTGGACGTTTTGAAGGCAGAAATGAACGCTAAGGTAAACGAGACCAAGCTAGCCAAGATCGAATTGGAAAAGGTTAAGCTAGACTTGGCGAAATTGCAGGATCCCAAGAAGCGGCAGTACGCGGTGGAGCGTGCCAGGCTGAACGTGAAGCAAAAAGAGATGGACTTGAAGAACCTGCAACAGCGTTGGAACGAGACCAAGCTGATCGCGCCCTTTGACGGCATCGTGCTGTTTACAAGCAACGAGCAGGTGGGAGATGAGGTGGAAGCTCATCAAAAGCTGGTAACGATAGGCGATCCGAACGAGCTGTTCGTTATGTATATCGCTCACGAGAAAGAGGCACTGCAAGATGTTAAGGAAGGGATGAAAGTGATTCTCTCGGGCAAAGACGGCGAAAAAGGTGAGGGGACAGTTGTTCAGACGCCCCTGCATGTCCCTTCCAATTTACCAGAGGATTTGACGAAGCTGTATCAGAGAAGTCTACTCATTGCACCGAAAATCCCTCCAAAGGGCTTGGAGATCGGGACAGGAGTCAGTATTGAAGTGATTGTGGACAAGCAGGATCAGACGCTTATTATCCCGAGAAAAGCACTTCATGATTTATCGGGCAGGAAGTACGTTCGGGTGCTCGACGGGAATAGCAAGAAGGAAGTGGACGTGGAAACCGGTATCATGACACAGACGGAGGTTGAGATTCGCAAAGGTCTTTCGGCAGGCCAACTGGTTATTTTGGAATAGGGGGACAATGTCGTGGCGATGCTGCAAATGATCTTGCGGAAAATGATGAATAACCGATGGCTGGTCGGCAGTCTGTTGATCGGGCTGATCGTCGCTGTCGGATTGGTATCGAGTATACCCGCATTCACGTCAGGGGTACTCCAACGCATGTTGACCAAGGATATGGAGGAATACCAGAAGAATGTGAAGCGCTTCCCTGGCGGCTTGCTGATCACGGTCAATCAAAACAAGCTGGGAAAGAATGGGGCGGTTCTTGTAGACGAGATGACCGCTCATTTGCAAAACGAAGTAATCGCTCAACTGGATGTCCCGGTGTATGCAGAAGTGACAGTATTGCGGACCATTCCGTTTGCTGCCATTCAGGAAAACATACAGCCGAAGAGCCCGATCAGTTCCGACAGTTCGCGGATTTATTCGCTGAGCGGACTGGAGACGCATATGACGCTTGTCGACGGTCGCTTGCCTGCTGCAACCCCCGTTGATGGCGTGTACGAAGCGCTGGTAACGGAAAAAGCGTTAAAGGACCGCCGGATGGTGCTAGGCAGCTTGTATGAGCTGACCACGAACCAGGTAGAAGGACTCAAGGTGCGTATCAAGCCGGTTGGGGTTTTCAAGGAAAAAGAGGGGAACGATCCTTATTGGTTCGCTTCCACCAGTGAATACTCCAGTGGCTTCGTATTGGATGAACGGCTTTTTCGGAGTGTGTTTTTGGAAGAGAAAAATCTGGTCATTTCAACCCAGATGTATACGGCCCTTCACTATCAATCATTTCGGATCAGCGATACAGAGAAGCTGAATTCATTGGTGGCCGGAATCGAAGGGAAGCTGCAACAGCATGGATTGAAAAAAGCGGAGATCAACGTTCAGTTTCCGGCGGCTGGTCTCGTGGGCAAGTACAATGCGCAAGAGAAGCAATTCAAAACCATTCTCTGGTCACTCTACATCCCCATTTTCATTATGCTGGGCCTTTATCTCGTGATGGTTTCGGGATTAATTGTGGAAAGGCAACGAACGGAAATCGCGGTGCTGGGCAGCAGGGGAGCCAGCAGAATGCAGATTTTTTCCATTTATTTCATGGAGATCTCCATTCTCGGGTTATGCGCCTTCTTGATCGGTCCATTTGTGGGGATACAGCTTAGCAAGATACTCGGCATCTCGAATGGATTTCTCGAATTCGTCGATCGCAAAGGTTTGGATGTTACCATTAGCCGCGAAGTTTTCGTGTATGCGGCGTGGATGGTGCTTGCCTGTATCACTCTCGTTTTGATTTCTGTGTTTCTGGCAACCAGGCAAAATATCGTCACGCACAAGCAAAACATGGCGAGAATGAGTGGACCTGCCATTTGGCACCGGCTGTTTTTCGACGTATTGCTGCTTGCGGTTTCGTGGTATGGATGGTATTCCTATCAAAACGCCGCTGAAACCGCTGCAAAAACGAGCGAAGGGGCTTCGGCCATCTCGATCGATTTCCTTCTCTTTTTTGTGCCCGTTCTGTTTTCGCTCGGTTTTGGCCTGCTGCTTCTCCGTTTGTACCCGTGGCTCCTGCGTCTGATGTCTTGGGCAGGACGCTCCTTCTTCCCGCTTTCTCTGCATACGACGCTGGTTCAGGTAGGGAGAGCTCCACGACAGTATCATTTTCTTATGCTGTTTGTGACGATTACGGTCGCAGTAGGAATGTTCAGTGCAAGCATGGCACGGACGATCAATCAAAATGCAGAGGAGAGAATCCGTTACCTTATCGGCGCGGATATTCGTTTGAAGGCAGAGTGGCAGAGCGATAAACCAGAAGTAACGGTCTATCGGGGAGAAAAGAATGCGGAAGAAGGTGAGGGTGCAGAAGTGGAACAAGCGCCAGCAGCTCCTCCCGTTCAGTATGTAGAGCCGGATTTCGAAGTGTACAGTCGACTGCCTGAGGTTGAGCATGCAACAAAAGTCTTTGTGAACGGTCTGGCGGAGGCTTCTTTTCAGGGCGATCCTGTGAAGGACATCACCTTGATGGGGATCGACCCCAAGGAGTTTGCAAAGACCGCTTGGATGAAGTCAGACTTGCTGCCGCATCACTTCCACGATTATTTGAATCTGATAGCAAAAGAACCACGTGCCTTATTGCTGTCTCGCAGCCTCGCTGACAAGCTGCACGTGGTGGAGGGACAAACCATCCTGATCGGTTGGGGGGATTCTCGCAGGGTAGAAATGATTGTGTATGCCATCGTGGATTACTGGCCGGGATGGAATCCTACGCCTGCAAAAAGCACATACGGCAGCAGAATGGAAGAACAGTATTTGGTAGTCGCTAATCTCCCGTTCGTACAAGACAAGATTCGCCTGGAGCCGTATGAGGTTTGGATCAAAATGAAAGAGGGATCGTCTTCTGAATCGCTTTACAAGGGTTTGTCTCAAGAGGGAGTCAAGCTCGCCATGCTGAATAACGCCAAACAGCAAGTCATCCAGATGAAAAACAACGCATTTTATTTGGGGCTGAACGGATCGCTGACGCTCGGATTCCTGCTTTCCATGCTGGTCACCTTTATTGGCTACGTGATGTACTGGGTGCTTACACTGGGAGCCAGAAAATTGCAATACGGCGTGTTCCGTGCGATGGGAATGCCATTCAGACAGCTTCTTGCCATACTCGCGTGGGAGCAGCTCTTGACGTTTGGCGTCGCTTTTGCGATGGGAATGACAGCGGGCAAGCTGGCAAATAGCCTGTTTTTACCTGCACTCAGTCTCTATTTGCATGCCGATAAGCAAGTTCCTCCCTTTACCGTCATTTCGATGCCGCAAGACGAACAAATCATTTATACGTTCATGGCAGTGACACTTGTTATCGGAATCGGGATCGTCGGTATCCTGCTGTCACGGATGCAGATCCATCAAGCCGTAAAGCTAGGGGAGGACTAAGCAGATGATCGTATGCGAAAATTTGGTGAAAATCTACAAGGCAAATGATCTGGAAGTGGTGGCGCTGCAAGGGCTGGATTTGCGTGTAGAGGCTGGAGAGCTGATGGGGATCATCGGGAATAGTGGCAGCGGCAAATCAACACTTCTGAACATGCTGGGAGGGCTGGACCGTCCCTCGGCAGGAAAACTTTCTGTCGCGGGAGCTGATTTATTTCGATTGACAACTTCCGAGCTGGTTTTGTATCGTTTGCAGACTGTAGGCTTTGTCTGGCAGAACAACGCCCGCAATCTGATCCCGTATCTATCTGCGCTGCAAAATGTGGAGATGCCAATGCTTTTGCGGGGTAAGCGAAAAAGGGAGCGGGCCCACGAGTTGTTGGAACTGGTGGGGCTGGGCCACCGAAAAAAGAACAAGCTGAGCGAACTTTCCGGCGGGGAGCAACAACGGGTAGCCATCGCGATCGCGTTGGCGAACGAGCCCAAACTACTTTTGGCAGATGAGCCTACTGGCAGTGTAGATACTCGAACAGCAGCTATCATTCTCGATTTGTTTCAAGAGCTGAACCGTTCGTTCGGGCTAACGGTGGTCATCGTGACTCATGACTTGGAGCTGGCGCGTAAAGTGGATCGCGTCGTAGCAATCAGGGATGGGAAAACGTCCAGCGAGTTGTTGCGGCGAAAAGGAACGGAAGAAAACACTTCCGAGTCTCGAGATGAGGAAGCTAACGAGGACACTCATGAGGAATTAGCGGTGCTTGATCAAGTAGGGAGGCTGCAGATCCCAATGGAGTACCTCCAGGCGATCCAGGCAGACGGCAAGCTGCGAATCGAGCTGGAAGAAGATCGAATTATTCTTAAGGCGCCTGTGGCCTCCACAAAAACAGACACGCGAATGTGACGTGTCTGTTTTTTGTGATCATTTGCCTGCCCTAAAATGCATGGCACCAGCATAAAGGATCATCTCCCCCACAATGAGGGCAACAACCTCCTGTATAGCGAAGGCGAATTTGATCTGAATGTAGCACACCATAATCGGTAATCGGTTCGACGCCCGGGATTGGTTCGTCTGGAATCTCGCGCACTTTCATGTCCGACCACTTTCCGCTCCAGGAACATATACGGCACGTTAATCTCTCTGCTGTAGGGTGCAATGCATTCTCGATGACGATCATACATTCTTGACTGTTGGTATTACAAGTTGGACAATCGTGAAATTTCATGATTCATCACCTCTCAAGTTTGCAAACATCCCCAAAATAATCGAGAACAACGTCACGGAATTCTTGGGCAGCTCGCGAAATGTACCGACTCTTGTGCCATAATAAAGCGATTTCCCGTACCAATTCGTGATTTTCGACTGGAAGATACCTGACTTGTTCGCGAGAATCTCTTGCTGTGCTTGGTATGAAGGCTATGCCAATTTCTGCTTCCACCAGCTGAATCAGCCTTGCAGGTTCATCTCCCTCATACACATAGGTAGGTGCAAATCCAACCGACTTGCATATAGCGTCTACGAAATCGCGTGTACCGTATCCTCTCTTTACACCGACAAACGATTCATCCTTCAGCTCTGTCAAAGATACCATGCTTCGGTCTGCCAGTCGATGTCCCCTTGGAACCGCTACGAGAATAGGGTCAATGAAGACGATTTGACATTCAATGTCATCGTCTTGTATAGGAGGGGAGGACAAGCAAAAATCGACCTCTCCTCTATGAAGAAGCGTAATCATTTCCTTTGTGGAGAGCATTTGTACATGGAATTGGATATCGGGCCGCTTTTTCCGAAACGCTCGAAGGATATTGGGCAGCGTGCTTGCAGTAGTCACCGCTAATTCAAGCGTGCCATGCTCCGGGTTGGACAAATCGCGAAGCTCCAGCTTCCCTTGTTCCAATTCAAACAAAGCTCTTTCCACCCGGCTGAGGAATTTGCTTCCGAACTCATTCAGTCGTAGCTTTCTCCCTGTACGATCAAAGAGAGGGACTCCCAGATCCTCCTCTAATCGTTGGATCGTTTTGCTTAGGGACGATTGGGTTACATGCAGACTTCGTGCAGCTTCGGTCATATGCTCCATACGAGCAACGGTAAGAAAGTATTGCAGTTGAAGAAGTTCCATTTCGCTCCTCCATTCATTCCTTTCAATCCATGAAATCATAACATGAAATGCGTTGGAGTAAATGTTTGGTTTCCAGTACGATATCATCAATACGCTTTAAGGAGGGCTGAAAATGGGAGCTCACAACAGGTGGTTGATGATTTCCGTTGGACTAGGGATATTGTTGAACCCATTAAATTCTTCGATGATTTCTGTTGCGATTGCAAGGCTGCAAAATGTGTACCGTCTTGACTTCACGGTTGTTTCGTGGATGATTTTCTCGTTCTACATTGCGAGTGCGATCGCTCAACCTGTCATGGGAAAGGCAAGTGATTTGTTCGGCCGCAAGAAGATATTTCTTACCGGACTTGTGGTATCTTTCGTAGCTTCCTTATTGGCTCCATTATCACCAAGCTTTGGGTGGCTCATTGTATTCCGAATTGTGCAATCGATCGGAACAAGCATGATGGTTGCGGTTGGAATGGCCATTGTACGAATTCATATTACGGAGAAACAAGCAACGGCGCTTTCCGTACTGTCCATATTCCTATCCGGAGCAGCAGCCATTGGACCTTTTATTGGCGGGGTATTGATTCATTATTGGGATTGGTCTGCGATCTTTCTCATCAATATTCCGTTCGTGGTGGCGAGCTTGCTGTTAGCCTGGAGGATGATTCCAAAGGATGAATCGACAGCATCTGTTGCACATAACATGTCCTTTCGAAAATGGTTGGAGTTGATTGATGCAACAGGGATCGTGCTCTTCGCAGTGGGACTGGTTGCACTGCTCGTGGGATTGCTTTCAGCAAAATCATCGGGACATGTCACATGGTGGCATATCATGGTTGGAGGGATCGGCCTTGTTACACTGGGGGTTTTTGTACGACATGAGTTAAAAACGACTTCTCCGTTTATTCCTCTACGGACATTTGCCAAATATCCTGCAATGACGTGGGTCAATATCGAATTCATGCTCGTTAATGTCCTTTTTTATTCGCTTTTTTTCGGGCTTCCGTCCTACTTGCAAATGGCTCGTCATCTCAGCGAGTTCCATACAGGAATTCTCATGCTCAGCTTAGGTTTATGCTCACTCGTTGTGTCTCCACTAGCAGGACGATGGATTGATCGATCAGGCCCTCGACCGGCATTGTTCGTATCCGCCATGCTGATGACATTTGGGTCATTGTGGCTCGTGACGTTAAAGCAAGATTCACCTGTGATCAGTGTGTGTGTAGCGTTAGTTGCATTCGGTATTAGCAACGGGTTAAACAATGTCGGAATGCAAGCAGCCTTGTTCAAAAGTTCTCCAAAAGAAATCATCGGAGTAGCATCCGGATTATTTAATACATCCAGATACCTGGGAACCATTCTCTCTTCATTATTGATCAACATTGTAATGGGAGATACGTTTAGCGCCGGGGGTTTGCAAGTGCTTGGCATGATCCTCACGACAATCGCATTGTCTTTGGTATTCATGAGTTGGCGACGGGAATCAAGGCAAGTGGAGGAGTCATAGGTTCATCCATCCCTATTCAAAATCGCAGGCGTGGTTCATAACAAATTGTTTAAATTTTTCAGTGGCAGGGGATAAATATCTCCCTTCTACCCAAGCAATTCCAATTGTCCGTTGGCACTTCGGGCTTTTGACAGGGATTTGTGTAATCTTACTCTGGTCCGTTCCCTTTAAATTGGGCAAAAGGGAGATTCCCAGTCCAGCAGCGACCAGTCCTGCAACAGTATCTGCTTCCTCGCCTTCAAATGTAATGGGAGGTGTAATTCCTGCTTCTTGAAACAACTGCTCGACAGTGATACGCAGGGAGTAGCCTTCTTTTAAATGGATAAAGGATTCATTTGCAATCTCTTCCAACGTAATCGAGGTACGATTTGCATATTTATGGTTTTTCGGGACAATCACAAAAAGCTCTTCATTCCAAAGTGGCTTCCATACAAAGGGAGATTTCATATCCATGGGAGCAAGTAGACAAAGATCAAATTCTCCTCCTTGCAACTGATTCATAAGCATATGGGAGGGACCTTGTCCGAGTCGAAAATGAACGTTTGGGTAGTGGGAGCGAAAAGAAGCCAGTAAATCAGGGATACGACTGGTACTTAACGTATGCAGAAACCCAAGAGACACTTCTCCCTTATCTGGATCAAGTAAATCCATGATCTCTTGTTTTCCTTCATGAAATTCCTTCATCATAGTTTCGACTCGCTTTAAAAAGAGATGACCATATTTATTGAGCCGAATCGAACGTCCCTGACGGTCAAACAGGGGTACGCCTATTTCATCCTCAAATCGGGCAATCGAACGACTTAGGGCAGACTGGGAAATCGAGAGAGCTTCGGCAGCATGTGTCACGTGTTGGATTCTTGCCAGAGTTTGAAAATATTCGAACTGTTGCCATTCCATTCGAAAGCACCACTTTCCGTCCGGATTTTTCATTACATAAATGCATGGAAAACATGATTATAATGAATTATACATCATAGATAAATGGTGATACCATAAAACCATAATCATCCTGAAATGATATGGTGATCACATGATACAACAAGGCACGCCACTCTTCCGCAAAACCAGCTTTGCTTTCTTTGCCGCTGGTTTCAATACGTTTGCTATTCTTTACTGCGTACAGCCATTGATGCCGGAATTTTCAAGAGAATTTGCGGTTAGTCCAACGACAGCAAGCTTTTCCCTCTCTATTACAACCATGGTTCTTGCCGCCAGTATGCTCATTTTTGGTTCGCTGTCTGAAGTATGGGGACGCAAGCCGATCATGATCGTTTCCATGCTCGCTTCATCTGTGTTTTGTATTCTCACAGCATTCAGTTCGAATTTTCATGTTCTCCTGGTATTGCGAACGATTGAAGGAATTTCATTGGCGGGTTTACCCTCCATAGCAATGGCCTATCTTGGAGAAGAAATCGAATCCAAAAGTTTGGGAGCGGCTATGGGTCTCTATATATGCGGCAATTCAATTGGTGCTGTGTTTGGCAGGGTTTTCTCAGGTATGATGAGTGACTACTTCGGCTGGCAGATCGCAATAGGGGGGATTGGCCTCATCAGTTTGGCTGCCACACTGATTTTTTGGAACACCTTACCGCCTTCACAAAATTTCAAAGCACGCCCATTCGTAATAAGAAAGTTAGGTCTGTCGTTAATGGACCATCTAAAGGCTCCAAGTCTTATTTGTTTATTTGTCATCGGCTTTATCCTTTTAGGGAGTAATGTAGCGTTGTTCAATTACATCGCTTATGTATTGCTCGAGAAGCCCTATTCACTCAGCCCAACATATATAAGTTGGACATTTTTAATTATGATCATCGGGATGTTCAGCTCTGTCTGGACAGGAAAATTAATCGATCGTCACGGTAAGCAAAGGCTGTTATTCACAAGCTTATTCCTTGCCTTGATCGGTGTCTGCTTGACGTGGGAAGCGAATCTTATGATGAAGATCGTAGGACTTGGACTTTTTACTTTTGGATTTTTTGGAGCGCATGCGGTTGCGAGTAGCTGGGTAGGACAGCTTGCTTTACAGAACAAAGCACAGGCCTCTTCTTTGTATTTATTTTTCTACTATACGGGTTCTAGTGTAGGAGGGACACTCGGCGGATTGTTTTGGTCCGCATACGGATGGGGAGGCGTCGTCAGCATGAATGTCGGCTTTCTTCTAGTTGGCTTTATACTTTGGGCGTGCGTCTCAAAAATGGTTCAGAATGCGAAGAAAATGACGAAAATAGCCTAGACTTGTGCCTCAAAATAAAGAAACGGAAAAACTCAGTATCGTTTGGTGATACGAAGTCTTTCCGTTTTTTTATAGGTCAAACGATAAGCCGAATGCCAGCGCCAAAAAGACGGAGAAAGCACCACCTGCAAGCGAGCCTGCGACATTGACGGCATCGTTGTTCCAACCAGCGCGACCGCGGATTCGCACGGCTGGTATGCCGCAGTGATGAGCCTGCTCGATTTCACGACCGCAAGCATCACAACGGTACATTTGCTGCCATGTTGCACCGATCCATGAATCGACCAGTGACCCTACCAGGCCCGCCAGTCCTGCTATGCCGATCCACGCTGCCAGTCTAAGGGCAGGTGTGATCACATCTGGCGCGGGTTGACCGGCTACGGCAAGCAGCAACCAAGCTACGCCGCCGATAAATAGTCCACCGGCAAGCGAAGCACCCATGCCCAGGCTAGAAACGCCACCAGAAGTACCAGGCGGAACACGCTGCCCCGTCTTGATCGATCGCGGAGGCTTCCGGCTCAAGCCGCCGATTTCTGTCGCCCATGTATCGGCTGTGACCGCCGCCATCACGCCAAGGAACGCGTACCACCAAAGCGGATGCGGCCACGCCCAATTTGCTACACATATCAGGAGCCCGAGTCCGCCGTTTGCGAGCACCTGCCCGGCATCGCGTCTCCCCGTTTTCTCATAACCGCTCTCGGCCTCTTGCTTTTTATGCTTTTTCCACTTGGACAGTAAGGTGGACGAGACAAAAAAAGCGATGAGGGAGCCGAACCAGATAGGGCTTCCGAGTGCATACATCACAGTGCCCAGCATCACCGCCGCCAAAAAGCCGGAACCGGACAGCGACCGTTTTACATAAGCCGCTCCCGCAATCCCAGCGCTACAGGCCAGACCGATTAACCACTCCACAGTTTCCCGCCCCCTTTGCTTTGAACTATTATACCTCAACGCAGCGGGCAAGATGAGCGGTTTCCTATTTTCGCGCAAGTCGTTTACCACAAAAACAAGTGGATTTCGCAAGCGATGAAGGAGTATATTACGAGAACGTTAAAACATGCAAAAAGTTGGGCATAGATAGACGTGTTGTACGAACGGGTATCATAATAAAGAAAGGATGATCTGTGATGAAGACTTCTCTCAAAGAGAATGCAGTCTCGTTTTTGCAACTGGTAGCGTCGGGAAATGTGCGAGAAGCATACCAAAGATACACTAGTCCGAATTTCCGCCACCATAATCCCTTTTTCCGTGGGGATGCTCATTCTCTCATGCTCGCAATGGAAGAGAACGCCGCAAAGAATCCTCATAAGATTCTCGAAGTGAAACGTGCCATCGAAGAGGGAGATATCGTTGCCGTTCATTCTCATGTGAAGCAAAACCAAGAGGATCTTGGGGGAGCTGTGGTCCATATCTTCCGTTTTCATAACGACCAAATCGTCGAATTGTGGGATGTAGGCCAGCCCATACCGGATGATTCTCCCAATGAGAATGGAATGTTCTAACGTCAGGATATGGTTGTTGAGCGAACGGGAATCGAGCGTTTTATAAACACAAACAAAGGCAGCCAGTGCATTTGGCTGCCTTTTGTTTAACCAAAGATGGTCATTTCCTTATGATTGATAGCTAGCACTTCCATCTTCACCATACCACCAAGATGATGTGACACGAAATCAGACAATTCTTTTAGCGCCAGATGGAATTCATCGCTTCTTGTTTCATCTACCAATTCCATACAGAGGAATGCATTTTTCGTATTTTCTGTTAGCATCGTCCTCTGAGCTTCACGCCAATTCCAGCATCTGCATATGGCACCGACATCATCCTTATAAACAATTTCGCCTTCATAGGGCGAAGCATTTTCATCCTGTCCCAATGGGAGAAACGGTTCATTGCCATTTGCCTGCGTCAGGCGAATATCGCCTACAAAAGTATCGATATCTTCTCCACCACACGGAAGTCCATAACGCAAGGAAATGGAATTATAGATGTCAACGAGCGGGTTTATTGTTCCGATCGGATTGCCATTTTTCACTCTTTTTAATAAAGCTTCAATGGAACACCTTGCCCCTTTCTTAGTCTTGAATTTCTGAAAAGCTTCTCGCCAAACAGAAATGACAGGATTACTGCTGAATTCCTCTAGACGTAAGAATTTATGCGCTTCTTTCTCTGCCTCTTGCAGAAGCTTCTCGTATTTTTCAACGTCCCTAATTGAATTATCAATTCCCTCGCAAATCACGATGCCTATTTTTGCATGCGGAAATAACGACCAAAAATCATCTTCAATGATAAATCTAGTCATAACCTATCTCTCCGTTTCATTTCACTTATTATGTTTTGGAGGGGCTCGCAAAGGCGGAGAAAATTCCTAGAGCAATATAGAAATAACCAGTTATCCGATTCACTACCTTTGAACTCCCCGTACTACCGACAATCCGCTTTCTCATGCTTGCTGCGAGAATGGCATACAGACCATCGCTAACAAAAGCTAGGATCATAAATATCGTTCCTAAAAGCAAAAATTGAACCGTGACTGACCCAGCAGTAGGTGTTATGAATTGCGGAAAGAAGGCTAAAAAGAAGAGGGCTGTCTTAGGATTCATTACCTCGACAAGCGCTGATTCGTAAAAAATCTTTCGTAATTTTTTGCGAGGGGCTTTTGGAATTTCGGAAGCCGTTTTATCCGCTTTAGAAAATAAGGTCTTACATCCCAAATAGATCAGATAAGCAGCACCCAAGTATTTCACGATATGAAAGGCTGTTGCTGATGTCATAAGAATCGCAGAAACTCCGATTGCTCCAGCTAAAACGTGAACAGAACCACCAAGAGACACACCAAGAACAGATACCAGACCCGCTTTCTTCCCTTGATCGATACTTCTAGCCATAATATAGAACACAGCTGGTCCAGGTATGATTAACAATGTAGAAGCGGCAATGACAAATAGCCAAATAGTTGGAAACTCCATAAGAAGCAACTCCTTGTTGTATCTATAGGCTGATCACTTAAATAACTCTTTCCGTTGCTCACGCATCCACTGAGCAACCTGAATTTCCTCTTGATCATTAGATTTTTCAAGCTCTGCCACAATCGATTGATAATCGGTGTTGTTGCGATTTTGGCTCATTTTGGCTGCCCCTTGAATCGAGGTGATTTCAATCTCAAAACCAACGATTCCTTTCATTTCTCTCTCAAGCAATTCAGGATCAAATGTATCCCAGAGTCGACCATTTTCGCGGTGGGATTCATAGTGGGTAAGCATCGTATCCAAAGCCGACTTGAGTTCATCCTTCGTGAGGATACGTGCTGTCCCATACGCGTGTACAGCGAGATAGTCCCATGTGGGAACCTGTTCACTCTCATACCAGCTTGACGAAATGTAAGCGTGCGGTCCTTGAAAAATCAGCAAAACATCTCTATTAGTATCCAACGTTTTCTTCTGCATGTTACCGTATGCGATGTGCCCAGTCGCATAGATTTTCCCTTCCTCTTCACGAATTTCCAACGGGATATGCGTAGCCAACGGGCGATGTTCATCAACTGTAATCAATAGGGCAAACGGGTTAGACTTCATCATTTGAACTGCCTCATCATGTTCCATCCGATATTGCTTAGGAATGTACATAAAAACCACCCTTTCAACTTGTACTTGAAACAAGAGTATGATACAAACTGACATAAAAAAAGATACAATAATAAACAAATATACATGTCAGAAGGAGTGCAAATGAAAAATACCATTTTTACTTTCAAGGATAATTCTCCTAAATACAAACAAATCTACGAGAAATTTAAATCATTTATAGAACAAGGCGACATAAAGGCGGATGAGCCATTGCCCTCCATACGTCAACTTGCCGATTCCTTACATGTCAGCCGTAATACAACATTAATGGCGTATGAACAACTTGTTGCTGAAGGGTATATTCGTGGAGAAGGCCGAAAAGGTTATTTTGTAAATGAGTTAGAGCCCGTTTTATTTCAAGAGGCTCGCAGCTCTGCTACTCACAAGCAAAACGAGCCAGTACCATCTGTTCGCATTGATTTTCGCGCAGACGTCGTCGATCAAGCGCATTTCCCTTTAAAAACGTGGAGGAGGATATCGAATCAAGTATTAACGGAAAAGGACAGCTTTCGGTACGGGGAGCCTTTTGGTGAATGGAGCCTACGTGAGCAAATCGCAGCCTATTTACTCCAGTCTCGTGGGGTGAGAACTGAACCAGATGCCATCATTATCGGAAGTAGTACCCAACAAATGCTTGTCTATCTCGGTCTTGTCCTGAAACATGATTTTTCTAGCATCATTGTAGAGGACCCTGGTTATGATGGTGCCAGGAAAGCTTTTCAATTAAATCGTTTTACACTGGAAACGTTACCCGTTTATGAGACAGGTGCGGATTTTTCACACTTGGAACATATGAAATCACGATTGATATATGTGGCGCCGTCCCATCACAGTCCATATGGGGTAAGTATGCCCATTCAACAAAGGCATGCACTCATCCATTGGGCCAAAAACAGGCAAGGATATATTATCGAAGACGATTATGATAGTGAATATCGCTATACCCAACAACCATTTCCGGCTCTCGCTTCCATCGATTCAACGAGAGTGATTTATCTCGGAAATTTCTCGAAATGCTTTCTGCCAGGAATTCGTTTAAGTTATATGGTGTTGCCACAGCCGCTTATCAACTGTTATAAAAATCAATTCGCCCATTTCGAGAGCACGACTTCACTCCTTAGCCAATTCGCCATGGCGAAATTTATGGAGGAAGGGGAATGGAATCGCCATATTAAACGCATGCGTCTGGTTTATAAAAGAAAAATGCAGCACTTCGCTAGTGAATTAAGGAAGCATTTCAAACAACATATTTCTATCATTGGCGAGCAGTCTGGTTTGTACGTATTAGTCAAAGTACACGTGGAGCGTTCAGAAGAATGGCTCATTCAACAAGCTTCCCTTCAGGGAGTTAAAGTCTATCCTACTTCACTCTACTTCATTAAAAACAAAACCGATCACCCAATCGTCAAACTTGGTTTCAGTAATTTATCAACTGATGAAATCCAACTTGGTGTAAAGCTCTTAAAAAAGGCTTGGTTATAAAAAAGCTTTTAAGCGGGGATAAACACCCAAGCTGGTAAGAGAAAAAAGAAGAAATAAGCGAAAGTCTTTGGGATACCAACCGAAGCGCAATGGAAAAAAAGAGACCTGCCTTTAGCGTCCACCTCTGAAATACTTCGCAGAGGCGAGACTTTGGACGCGGGTTTATTTTTTTTCATGGAGCTGGGCAGGGATGACCCCTTAGGAGGTAGCCCAAGAACTTGAGCGTTTTCTTCTTTTTTCTCCCCACCACCAAAGGCTCGATTTAGACCAAAAAAATAAAGGCTTCACTGAAAAATCAGCGAAGCCTTCGTATCCACATGACTACTTTGTTTCTTCCATTTTCTCCAAAGCACCATGCACAATTTTCCCTTTAAACATGACAGCAGCCCGACGAGATTTTCTCGCAATCGCTTCCGCAGAGCAGGAGCTTTCTGCAAACACGATGCTTGCCTCGTCGCCAACCTTTGGCCATGCGCGGTTGCCATCTTTATCGAGCGTTGTTTTTCCTCCGGTGATGAAGTACAAGGATTGCACCAATGATTTCTCATCGACCCAACGGTAGCGCTCGACCAGACGGTTTAGCTTATCCAGCATATCGCCTGTGCCATATGGCGACCACGAATCGTAGAAACCATCGTAACCAAGCGCGACATGTACGCCTTTGGCATGAAGCATCGGAACAGGTGGCATCGCCCGATTAATCGGGACTGTCGTCATGATCATTGTTCCCAGTTGGGACAATCGGTCTGCCATGTCTGAGCTTTCCTCCATCGACACATCTCCGAGCGCAAAGGCATGACTGATCGCCATACGGTTCTGCCAGCCAGCTTCCTCGGTCAGATCGAGCAGTCTTTTGATCGTATAGAAGCCGAGTGTCCCCGGATCATGCAGGTGAATATCGACATCCGCATCTGCTTCTACCGCAATGTCCATCATTTCACGCAAGGAGCCTTCCAATTCATTATCAATCCCAGCCGGGTCCAAGCCCCCAACCAGTGTAGCGCCTTCCTTCATCGCTTGTCTCATCAAGGAGCTTGCTTGTGTGCGCAGGAGCCCCTGCTGCGGGAAAGCAACGATTTCATACGTCAGGCGATCGCTGTACTCTTCCAGGGCTGTACGCACACCCTCCAGGTTTTTCAGGCCGATGTAAGGATCGATGTTGACGTGTGTACGCACATGTGTGGCACCGCCTTTGATATGGAGCTGGAGCATTGCTTGTGCACGTTCTTTGGTCGTCCCTGTCATCAGCGGCATTTCTTTTGCTTCGAACTCCAAGCGATCGATCAGTTTTTTCGGAGGAAGGCAGGATTTCCAGGTTGCGCCCGCATACGTTTTGTCCAGATGATTATGCTTTTCAACAAAAGAGGGGAGGGCCAATAAACCTTTTGCATCTTCTTGCGGTAAAGTGGTGTCGAGTGGTTCGTTCGCCGAAACGATCTCTGCGATTTTGCCGTCTTCGATTTTCAAATGACAGATTTCTGAGATTGTGTGAAAGACGCCGTCTTCCCCCGTTTCAAATCCTTTATCGAGACGTACGTTGGTTAACCAAAAAGCTTGCATCACTAGAAATCAGCCCTTTCTCTATCTTGCAAGTAGTGGATGAGAGTCCAGTCTAGCTGTCTCTATTAATTGTAGTGAATATTTCGAACAAGGTTGTTCATCTTTTTTACTAGTTTTTGCATGATCTTTACGTATTGCTTGGAATCTTGCCTGTTTTCGAAAAGGAGTAAAGATTGTGCAAATACACGTAAAGGTTTTGAAACAAATTTTACAGAATATTTCCTATAATGACAAAGGATACAATGGAGTGGAGAGGCCGGAACGAGAAGAAGAGTAGGGAGGATCATCATGAAAAAGAAAATAACCGCAAAATATGTCATCGGTTTTGACGGCGAAGATCATGTGATTATCAAAGATGGGGAAGTCGTTTACGAGAATGACACCATTGTGTATGTGGGGCACCATTTTGATGGCGAGGTAGATGAAGTGATCGATGCTGGCAATGCAGTAGTCAGCCCAGGCTTCATTGACCTGAATGCTTTGGGTGATATTGATCATGACATCGTACATCTGGAGCAAGCTTCAGCGAGAAACAAAAATATGCTCTGGTCGGAAGACTACTACCGCAAAGGCTACCATGAGGTAATGACCCCTGAGGAAGAGGCGTTCAAATCCCTTTTCGCCTACAGCCAACTGGTTCTAAATGGGGTAACGACAGCCATGCCGATTACATCCGTCTTCTACAAGCGCTGGGCGGAAACGTATGAGGAGCTGGCAGCAGCAGCCGATCATGCAGGACGCTTGGGATTGCGTATGTACATGGGGCCGAGCTATCAGTCCGGTATGCGTGTCGTGAAGGCAAACGGAGAAATCGAGGTACTGTGGAACGAAGCAGAAGGACAAGCAGGTTTGGAGCGGGCTGTCCAATTTGTCAAAGATTTCGATGGGGCTCACAACGGACTCATCCGTGGAATGCTGGCGCCAGAGCGAATCGAGTCACAGTCTGTAGAGAACCTGATCAACACAAAGCGCTACAGCGAGGAGCTCGGATGTCCCATCCGTCTGCATGCCGCACAAGGTCTCTATGAATATACGGAAATCCATCGTCGTCACAACAAATCACCGATTCAGTTCCTGAATGAGATTGGCTTCCTCGGAAAGAAAACGGCAATTCCGCACGCACATTTCATTCCAGGCTTTAGTAAAGCAAAATTCGGAGAGGGAGACGATTTGGCGATCCTCCAAGAGACAGGTACGACCGTGATTCACTGCCCGCTCGTAGTTGGTCGCCACGGTGAGGCACTCGAATCGTTTGCCCGTTACAAACGCCGGGGCGTCAATATCGCGATTGGAACCGATACGTTCCCGCCTGACTTCATCCAAAACATTCGCACAGCCAGCATGCTGTCCCGTTTGGTGGAAGGCGATGTCGCGGATTCCAGCTACGCGGATATTTACCGCGCAGCAACATTGGGCGGCGCACGTTTCCTTGGGAGAGATGATCTGGGACGATTGGCGCCGGGGGCAAAAGCAGATATCATTGCCATCGATCTGGACGGTTTCCACATGGGTGCGGTTGATGATCCAATCCGTACAATCATTACGTGTGGCTCAGGTCGTGATGTGAAGCTCTCAATCATAGCTGGACGCACCGTAATGAAAGACCGCCTCCTGCCAGGAGTTGATCTGGAAGAGATCAAAGCAAAGGGACAGCGTTACTTTGACAAGATGCGTCTGGGCTACGTAGAGCGCGACTATCAACAACTGGGCGAAAAAGAGCTGTTCAAGCCTTCTTTCCCAATCGTGAGCAAACCATAGATTGAACAAAAAGAAGAAGCACAATCTGCTAGAAACGGCGGATTGTGCTTTTTTACTTACCGGATGAACCCGCCTTCGGAATGCATAATCTGTCCAGTGATCCACTCCGCTTCGTCACTTGCTAGAAAAGCGACAAGACGCGCTGCATCCTCGGGCTGTCCGATCCGTCCCAAAGGAAATCGCTGCAACATGTTTTGTCTGATCTCTTCGTTTATCCAGCCTGAATCGGTGGGCCCAGGATTTACAGCATTGACGGTAATCCCTCGTGTAGCCACTTCGGCAGCCAGTGTCGTCGTAAGAGCATCTACGGCTCCTTTTGTTGCGGCATACGCGATCTCGCCGACCATCGGGCCTTTGGACTGACCAGATGTCATGTTGATGATTCGGCCTCCGCGCTGTTGAGTGAAGCGACGTGCAAATTCCACACTGAGCATGGTGGTTGCCCGCACATTGATGGCATAATGTGCGTCCAAACTGGCCATATCCAGTGCTTCATAGCCGTCATTTGTCGAGTAGCAAGCGTTGTTGACGAGGATGCTTGGTTCGCCCAGTTGTGCTGTAGCTGCGTTGAGCACCTCCTTGTAGGCATCAGGCTGTGACAGGTCGATCTCGATCCCGGCACATCTGACTCCGTAGCGTCTGATCTCTTCCTGCAAGATTGCGGGTTCATCCTTTTGCATCCCATACGCCATGGAGTGGTCATAGGCGGTCCAATACGTATGGAAAATATCGGCACCGTGTGAGGCCAGCATTTGACAGATAGCAGCCCCAATCCCTTGAAGGCGGCTGGCACCTGTTACAATGGCAATCTTTCCGTGCAAACGAAGGTGTGTGGTCATACATATCCCTCCTCATTCTGTCCCTATACATTCTTTTCGGGATACCTATTCCTTTCATCCTGCATACGAAGTAAAAAATCAGTCACGAAAATTTTACGAAGTTTTCGCTAAATAACCATAAATTGTAGGGGGAGGAGAAACTTACGCTGGAAATCATGCAAAATTGTTGCTATTTTGTATATATAGGAAGTTGTTCAAATCGTGGATTTAATACTAAGGGAGATGTAGAAGATGGAGTGTCAGTTAACAATTACCCGGACAGAACAGAAAAAAGAGAAACCAGCATCTGACAAGCTGGGGTTCGGTGTTCATTTTACCGATCATATGTTCACCATGGATTATACAGAAGGTAAAGGATGGCATGATCCACAAATCGTTCCTTACTCTCCGCTGACATTGGACCCGGCAGCAATGGTGTTCCATTACGGGCAAGCTGTATTTGAGGGCTTGAAAGCTTATCGCAATCAAGAGGGCAAGGTTCGCTTGTTCCGTCCTGATCAAAATTTCAAGCGTATGAACCGTTCATTGGAGCGTATGAGCATGCCGTTGATCGACGAGGAATTCATGGTCGAGGCATTGAAACAGTTGGTGGCCGTAGATAAAGAATGGATTCCAACAGAAAGCGGACAGTCTCTCTACATTCGTCCCTTCGTAATCGCGACAGAGCCATGCTTTGGTGTCCGCGCTTCGCATACGTACAAATTGGTGATTGTGCTCTCCCCAGTTGGAGCGTACTATGCGGGTGGCATGAAGCCTGTAAAAATTTACGTAGAAAACAACTATGTTCGTGCGGTAAGAGGCGGAACAGGAAACGCTAAAGTAGCAGGTAACTACGCAGGCAGTCTGAAAGCACAAGTGGAAGCAAAAGAAAAAGGCTATGAGCAAGTGCTGTGGCTCGATGGCGTAGAGAATAAATATATTGAAGAAGTAGGCAGCATGAACGTGTTCTTCAAGGTAAAAGGGGAAGTGTGGACCCCCGCATTGAACGGCAGTATCCTGGAGGGCATCACGAGAGATTCGACCATCCAATTGCTCAAGGACTGGGGAATTCCAGTCGTAGAGAAGCGGATTTCCATGGAAGACCTGCATACCGCTTACGTCAACGGTGAGCTGGAAGAAGCATTCGGTACCGGAACAGCGGCTGTTATTTCCCCGGTAGGTGATCTGAACTGGAACGGACATCAGATGATCATTAACGGTGAAAAAACAGGGGAATTGACCACGAGACTGTACGACGAGATGACAGGAATCCAGTACGGTGATCGTGAAGACAAGTTTGGCTGGTCGGTAGAAGTAACAGAATAATCACGCCAGTGAAACAAGAGGCATAGTCTTCTCTTTTTCGAAAGAGGGCTATGCCTTTTTTGATTCGGTATTTCTCACTTATTCATTATCGTGGTCTCGGGGATATATAGCCTCCCAATGATTCTTATGCCTAATCATTGGCGCACCCCTTTGTTCATTAGTAAATTTACTTTACTACATTTCGACGCCATCGGGACATCCTGTCGAGTTGGCTACAAGCTGGAGAAGGAACACTCAATTTCGCGCAGATACTGGCAAGTCGCAGTATTTTACCTATTGACAGAAGTTGTGTAAAATATTACCTTTTGTGGTAATACCACAAAAATTTGTTGTAGGACCAAGGACCAGCAGCGTAGGGAGGCGACAATGACATTGGAGAAAAAAGGGGGAAAGAAAGAACGGTCGTCGGATCAAATTGAGATGAAGTTAATCAAGGCCATTTTGACCCGAGAGTACCCTACAGGAAGTACGCTGCGGCCAGAACGGGAGCTGGCAGAGTACTACGGGGTAGGTCGGCCAACCGTTAGAGAAGCATTGCAACGTTTGGAAAGGGATGGCTGGATCACTGTGCGGAAAGGACATCCGGCAATTGTCAACGATTATTGGCATCAAGGCAATGTAATGACCCTTGTCCATATCATTCAAAACCACGAAGATGTTACGGATGAGTTTATTTCGTACTTGCTGGAACTGCGGATATCGTTGGCGCCTGCTTACATTCGTAACGCGGTTGCTGCTCATCAGCCGAAGGTAGTCGCATTGCTTGCCAATCTCGATCAACTGAAACCTGATGCTGATGGTTACGCAGCGTTTGACTGGGAGCTCCAGAAAAATCTGACGAGGCTTTCCCCAAATCCTATCTATTTACTGATTGTAAACAGTTTTGATTCCTTTTACTTAAAAATGGCGAGAAAGTATTTTTCCATCCCGGAACACCGCGAGGCATCTTGGCATTATTATCATGAATTGTTGAATGTCGCTTTACAGGGAGATTACATCGAAGCAGAGCGTGTAGCCAGAAAGGCAATGGAAAACAGTTTGGAGCTGTGGAGAAACCGAACCAAGTTGGAACAAGACAAGTGAAGGAGCACAAGAGGAGGGCGGTTCTGTTGAAGGCAAAGTTTCTGAAGGAATTCTTTACGTTTCCGGATATCCTCATCATGAGCATTCTATTCCTGATTAGCTTGTCTTTCACTCTTTCTGGATGGTACCTATTGGAAACCTGGGTGGCACTCGTGGCGGGGATGATTGGGTATGCGGCAAGCGAATACTTGATTCATCGATTTCTCTTTCACCTCAAACCGCCTCGAAATCCATTTTTTCTCCATTTGTTAAAACGCTTACATTACGATCATCACGCCGATCCGAACAACTTGCATCTGTTGTTCTTGCCCGTGTGGTACAGCTTGCCGCTCATTGCAGGAACCGGAGCCGTTTGTTATCTGTTTACTTCCGACGTGATTGTGACCAATGCCTTTGTCACAGGCGTGATAGGATTTTTGCTATTTTATGAATGGACGCATTATATCGCCCATCGTCCGGTTCAGCCCATATCTCCATGGGGGCGCTGGATGAAAAAGCTCCATCTATGGCATCATTTCAAAAATGAACATTACTGGTACGGTGTTACCAGCCCTGTTTTTGACGTCATGCTGGGAACTTACAAGAACGAACAGGATGTTGAGAAAAGTTCAACCGTGAGGGATCTGGAAAGACGGTGGGACAAAGATGTTGAACTGTAAATGGCATATTTCGAAATTTTTTGCACGGCCATCCCTTTTTTGAGGGATGTTTTTTTTCTTCTCCTCCACTATGTAAGATGTAGGCACCTTCAATAGAGTTATTTTGAACATTCAAAAACCACATGGTAAAGAAAATGAAAAGAAAGGTAAAGATAATGAAAAGATTAATAGTGAGAAAATTAGTAATATTTAGTCATGTCATATTCTTTTCATTCTATCATCCAGAATAAGGGGGCATTCACAGTGAAGAAGAAGCACATGCTAGGTTCTATTCTTGCCCTGTCTGTCTTGCTTTCTACAGTCTTGGCAGGCTGTGGTGGCAGTCAGACATCCAGTGGGACGAATTCCGCGTCCAACTCCAATCAAGCTTCGACTAGCCCCGCGTCTTCATCGGCCGCAGCGGGTGGAGGCGGTACCTTGATTATTGCGCGCTTGTCCGATGCGAATAATTTGGACCCGCATTTCAGTACCCAGATTAATTCCATGGCAGTGACGCAGCACAAGCTCTATGAAGGTCTGGTCATGATGGATCGGAATAGTGAGTACAAACCTCTTTTGGCAAAGGAATGGAAACAAAAAGACGATGTCACCTGGGAGTTCACACTGCGTGACGGTGTAACCTTCCATGACGGGGAACCCTTCAATGCTGAGGCTGTGAAGAAGACAATCGACCGTATCTTGGACAAAGATAATCCGACTCCCAAAGCAAACATGTTTGGCATGATTAAAGAAGTAAAGATCGTAGATCCACTGAAGGTAGAAATTATTTTACATTATCCGTTTGCAGGACTTCTGTCCGTACTGGCGAGTGCCGAGGGTGGCATCATCAGTCCGAAGGCGATTAAGGAATTCGGTAAAGAGTTGTCCAAGAAACCAGTAGGTACGGGGCCGTTTATCTTTGAATCATGGACGCCTGGACAAGAAATCGTCATGGTGAAAAACGAGAAGTATTGGGGCACCCAACCGAAGCTGGAAAAAGTTGTTTTCAAGACTATTCCTGAGGATGCGACACGCGTAGCCATGGTGGAAACGGGCGAAGCCCATGTCGCAGAACAGCTTCCGGTCACTGAACTGGAAAGGGTACAGAACTCGCAGAGCATGTCTTTGGGACGGTTCGAATCATTCGCAGTTGACCACATCGGGATGAACGTCAAACAGAAGCCTTTTGACGATGTTCGTGTCCGTCAGGCCATCGCCCATGCGATCGATAAGGAAGCGATTATTAAAGGGGTATATAACAATGTCGGTAAAGTGGCCATCTCGTCGTTAGGACCAAAAGTCATCGGCTACAGCCCGAATATTAAAACGCCGGAATACGATTTGAACAAAGCGAAGCAATTACTCACCGAAGCAGGCTACGCCAACGGATTCAAGGCAACCATCTATCTTAATGACAACAAGGCACGGATCAATGTGGCCGAAGTGCTGCAATCCCAACTGAAGGGAATCGGCATCGACTTGCAGATTCAAGTGATGGAGTTCGGCGCATATCTGGAGTTGGCGGCAAAAGGTGAAGCACAAATGTTCATTAGTGGCTGGGGCAATGCGACCGGGGATGCAGATTACAACCAGTACAACCTCTTCCATAGCACGTCAGCAGGTGTGCCAGGCAACCATTCCTTCTATAATAATCCGAAAGTGGATGCGCTGATTGAAGCAGGTCGTAAGGAAAAAGATCCAGAGAAGCGCAAGGAAATCTACGCGGAGGCCCAGCAAATCGAGATGGAGGAGGTGCCGTTGCTGCCATTCCGCAGCAGTGAAAACCTCGCAGCTATTGCAAAAAATGTACAGGGTGTGTACATCAGTCCATCCGGGTACATTGACGTGAGCCAAGTAACGATTCAATAGCAGGAGCATGAGACCTTCTCAAACAAATGGAGAGGGTCTTTTTTTAGTAGATAAGAATCTATAAAAACTCATATCGACATGGAAGACTTTTGCCCTTTGGGTACGAAGGCTTCACCAAAAATCTTGGCGAAGCCAGTATTGTGGCTGCGGTGGGGAGAAGAATATTTCCAGTCTAGGCTCCAGGCGCCGTCCTGCTAGGGGCTAAGACTGTCCGCTCCGAAGGGATTCGCGGGGAAACGCAAAAGTGGTAGCCGCTTCGTAGCGCGAGCACGTTGCGTTTCTTTTGCCCGCTCATCCCTTCTCTGCTTGGTAGGACTCCACTAGTCGCTACGTCTGGAAATATTCTTCTCTGGCGTAACTGATGTCTTTCTTCATTCTTTCAAGTCTTAAAAGCTCGACGTTCTTAAGCGTCCACCTCTGAAACACATCCTGAGAGGACCACTTTGGACGCGGTTTCGCTTTATGCATGGAGTCGTACAGTGAATCCCCCAGCGGGTGGGACAAGAAGCTGAGCGTTTTCTCCTGTTTCCTCCACACCACTACAGCAATATTTACTCCAAGTCTATTTTTATTGCATTATTCGCACAAAAGTAGAAATACTGAAAAAAGAGTAAAGAAAGTGAAAATACAAGTAAAGAGAGTGAAAATACAATGCCAGAATAGTGGGTAAAATGAAATATGCGCGAATGGTCAAAATATTCAAGTACATCTGGCGCAAAAAACGGTCACGACCGTTTTTTTGACCGCAAGCGGTCACATCAACATTTATGAAAAACGTCGAGACGCTTTTCACAAAAGAGGGGGATCACTACATGAAAAAGACGCGCTTTTTCCAGACGCTGCTTGCCATGACCGTTGCGGTTTCTACAGCGTTGGCAGGCTGCTCACAAGCACCTGAAGCAGGAGGGAGTACCAATTCTTCAGGGCAAACCAATGCTTCATCACCAGCTGGCAAAGAAGGCGGGACACTCGTCATTGCCCGTTTGTCTGATGCGAACAACCTTGACCCGCATTTTCTAACGCAAATCAACTCCGCTGCCATCATTCATCACAAGGTATACGAGGGTCTTGTTCGGATGGACAAAGAAAGCAAATATGTAGGCTCACTCGCTTCTGAATGGAAGCAGCTCGATGACGTGACATGGGAATTCAAGCTTCGCTCCGGTGTGACGTTCCACGATGGCACGCCATTCAATGCGGAAGCTGTGAAAAAGACGATTGCTCGTGTCCAAGACCCGGCAGTAGGCTCTAACCGTGCCAATTTGTTTGAAGCCATCAAAGAGGTAAAGGTCGTGGATGATACAACGGTTCAATTCATCCTGAACTATCCATACGCACCACTCCTGTCCGTGCTCGCCAGTGCAGAGGGTGGAATTTTGTCACCAAAAGCGATCGAACAGTATGGGAAAGACTTGACCAAGCATCCAACGGGAACAGGGCCTTACAAATTCGAATCATGGACACCAGGTCAAGAAGTCGTCCTGGTGAAAAACGATAACTATTGGGGCGAAAAACCGAAGCTGGACAAAGTCGTCTTCAAGACCGTTCCAGAGGATACGACCAGACTCGCGATGGTCGAGACAGGCGAAGCGCATGTGGCTGAGCAATTGCCAGTGACAGAAGTCGATCGGGTGAAAAATTCTCCGAGTATGACACTTGGTCGTTATCCTGCTTTCGCTAGCGATCATATCGGGATTAACAACTCGAAGAAGCCATTCGATGATGTGCGCGTTCGTCAAGCGATTGCACATGCGATCGATAAGAAAACCATCATTCAAGGGGTTTACAACGATGTCGGGACGGTTGCTCATTCTTCTATCACCCCGTCCATGGTTGGTTACAGCCCGAATGTAAAAGACTTGCCTTACGATCTGGAAAAATCCAAAAAGCTATTGGCGGAAGCTGGATACGCGAACGGCTTCAAAGCAACCATTTACTTAAACGATAACAAGGCACGAGTTAGCTTGGCAGAGGTACTGCAGCAACAACTGAAACAAATCAATATCGATTTGGAAGTGAAAGTGCTAGAGTTCGGTGCTTATATTGAAGCAGCCAACAAAGGCGAAACAGAATTGTTCCTCAGCGGTTGGGGCAATGCCACAGGTGATGCAGACTACAACCAATACAATCTGTTCCACACGAAATCGCAAGGGGCAGCCGGCAACCATGCTTTCTACAGCAATCCGGAAGTGGACAAGCTGATCGATGAGGGCCGCAAAGAGAAAGACGAAGAAAAGCGGAAGCAAATCTACGAAAAAGCACAGCAAATCGAAATGGACGAAGCAGCAATGGTACCGTACCGCTTCTCAGAAAACCTTGCAGCGATTCAAAAAGGTGTAGAGGGAGTTTGGATCAGCCCGGCGGGACACATTGAGATCGACGATGTAACGTTGCCATAACTTTTAGCAAAAAAATGCTTCATGATCAGCATAGCTTCGCCCATTGGGAACGAGCTATGCTGATTGATTATACAAAGAAGAATAAAATGGGGGCGAGTCTATGAAAAAACAGAAGATGCTAGGTTCAATGCTGGCAGGTATCCTGAGCGTTGGCCTCGTGCTTACAGGCTGTTCATCAGGTACAGAGCAAGGTGCGGCAGGGACTCCGACTGCGAAGGAAGCTCCGGCAACAGATCAGACGCTGGTGATTGCACGGCAGTCAGACGCAAACAATCTAGACCCGCACTTTATTTCAGCGATCAATGCAGCGAGTGTGGTCCATCACAAAGTGTACGAAGGCCTCATCCAGCGAGATGATAACATGGCGTTCAAACCGATGCTCGCCACGGAATGGAAGCAGTTGGACGATGTCACCTGGGAGTTCAAGCTGCGTCAGGGAGTCAACTTCCACGATGGTACGCCGTTTAACGCCGAGGCAGTGAAAGCAACATTCGCACGCGTCCTCGATGAAAAGGTCGCCTCTCCACGTGCGTCACAGTTCAAGATGGTATCGGAAGTCAAGGTAGTGGATGATTACACCGTTCATTTCAAGCTAGCCTACCCGTATTCCCCATTACTATCGATCCTCGCCAATCACGAAGGCAGCATCATTAGTCCAAAAGCAATTGAGCAATACGGCAAGGAGCTGAGCAAGCATCCCGTTGGTACAGGGCCGTTCGTATTCGAATCGTGGACACCTGGCCAAGAGATCGTGCTCGTGAAAAATGACAACTACTGGGGAGAAAAGGTAAAATTCAAGAAGGCTGTCTTCAAAGTCGTACCAGAGGACACGACACGCGTAGCCATGGTAGAGACGGGAGAAGCGCATATTGCTGAACCATTGCCGGTGACAGAAATTGACCGCGTCAGTAATTCCCCTCATATGAGCTTGTACCGCACAGAGGGCTTGGGGACAGATTTCATCGGGTTCAATACGAAGAAAAAACCGTTTGACGACGCTCGTGTTCGCCAGGCGATCAACTATGCGATTGAGACCGATGCGATCATCAAAGGTGTGTACAACGATGTCGGAACAAAAGCGAACTCTGCAATGAGTCAGAAGGTTCTTGGATACGATGAGGCGTTAAAAGGATACGAGTTTGATCCGAACAAGGCGAAGGCTCTGTTAAAAGAAGCAGGCTATCCGGAAGGCTTCAAGACAACCTTGTGGACAGGCGATCGCAAGGAACGGATTAATGCTGCGGAAGTGATCCAGTCCCAGTTAAAGGGGATTGGCATTGAAGTAGAGGTAAAAGTGCTAGAGTATGGAGCCTATTTAGATGCAGAAGACAACGGTGAAACAGAGCTGTTCATCAGCGGCTGGGGCAATGCCACTGGTGACGCTGACTACAACCAGTACAATCTGTTCCACTCCAGCTCTTTGGGCAAAGGCGGAAACACAACGTTCTACGTGAATAAAGAGGTGGACAAGCTGATCGAAGAGGGGCGCCGCGAGCAGGATACGGAAAAGCGCAAGCAAATCTATGCAAAGGCGCTGGAGATTGAAAAGCAAGAAGCACCAATCGTCCCAATCCGCAATCTTGAGCATGTCGCCGCAGTCGCCAAAAAGATCAAAGGCTTCTGGATCAGCCCATCTGGGTACATGATGATCAATGGCATTACGATTGAATAACGCAATATTTAGAGAGAAAAGGATGGAGACGGAGCATGAAAGAAAGCTTGTGGATCAAAAATGCGAGTCTGGAATGTGGTTATACAGAGGCGAATGGCATCGTGACGGGAACAAAGACGGAGTGTTTTCATGTCTTGCTCACGGACGGCCGCGTGGAGAACATCGTACCTGCTACTTCTGATATACCCGACGGGGTATCTACGTGGGATGCACAAGGCCTATTGATGCTTCCTTCTTTCCGGGAAATGCACATTCATCTGGACAAAACATTTTATGGAGGCCCGTGGCAAGCCGTTCTTCCTGCTCCCAATCGTTTTTTTCGAATCGAACAAGAGCAGGAACTGCTGCCCCGTCAACTACCCGTCGCTCGTGAGCGTGCAGAAAAGTTGCTGGAGTTAGTGCAATCACACGGTGCTACTCACGTGCGAACCCACTGCAACATTGACCCGGTCATTGGGCTGAAAAACCTGGAAGCTACATGGGAGGCACTGGCAACTTATCGTGAAAAACTTTCCTGGGAAATTGTCGCGTTTCCCCAACATGGCTTGCTACGAAGTGATTCTGTTTCCCTCGTTCGTGAGGCGATGAAGCATGGAGCTGGCCTCGTCGGTGGTGTCGATCCCGCCACGTTTGACGATAATATTGAGAAATCACTTGATACAATGATGGACATAGCAGTGGAAGCAAATGCGGATGTTGACTTGCACTTGCACGAGCCTGGACATTTGGGTGTTTATATTATGAAAAAACTGGCTGCTATGACGAAGGATGCGGGGTGGCAAGGTCGAGTCACTGTCAGTCATGCTTACGGGCTAGGAGAGGTTCCGACTGCTGTGGCAGAAGAGGTCGCGGAGCTTTTTGCCGAGCAGCAAATCGCTGTCATGTCAGCTGTGCCCATTGATATGCCGACCATCCCGATTCCGTTGCTTCATGCCAAGGGCGTCCATGTTGGTTTGGGCAATGACAACATCACCGATCATTGGGACCCATTTGGAACTGGAGATATGCTGCAAAAAGCTAACCGTCTGGCTGAACGGTTCCGATGGATCGATGAGCGATCTCTATCACGTGCACTGGGATTCGTTACAGGTGGCTTGACTCCACTGGACCAAGCTGGGAATCAGGTTTGGCCGAAAGTAGGAGACGAGGCAAATGCGGTTTTCGTTCGTGCCAAATGCTCCGCCGAGGCTGTGGCTAGACTATCTCCGAAGGAAGTAGTGGTTTTCTCGGGCAAGATGGTTTGGCAGAAACAATAAAGAGTAGGAAACGTAATCCGATCTTCTTCAGGAGGTCGGATTTTTTGTTTATAAAAGTTGCTGTAGTGGAGGAAGAAGTGCATTTCCAGTCTACGCTTCGGCCTCCGCCCCGCAAGGGGGATTGACTGCTCGCTTCGGAATAAATGGCGGGAGCGCTTCAAACGTAGAAGTTTCGAGGAGGTAGTTCATAAGTGAAGCTTAAATTCCCCGCCATTTATTCCTACGCTGAGATGGGCTCCAGAGGCGCTTGGACTGGAAATGCACTTCTTCCGGCGT